>CAMDQV010000124.1 GCA_945906015.1 Pedobacter schmidteae
TAAAGCACTTGATTTTCAATCTTTTAGTCCGGGTTCTATCATTCTTACTGATTCTGGGATAGATGAAATTGGCGATCCTCTTAGAGATGCATCCTCTCTAATTAGAACACTCAAATCTCCCATTGGTACTTTTTATGATAAATTCAGATTGTTATCTCTTCGATTAAAACTGGCTGGTAATAGCATTGATGAGATTTTTTCGAAGAAGGAAACTACCACATTAGAATACCTTAGCCGTGCTGGATTTGGCGAAAAGATTATTTCTGATTTTTTTGCTCCTTTTATGTCTGGAATTTATCTTGAGCAAAATCTAGACACTTCTTCACGAATGTTTGAGTTTGTATTTAAAATGTTAAGCGAGGCAGATACCGCTATACCCGCTAAAGGTATGGGCATGATCTCTAGCCAGCTCGCTTCGGATCTATCTGTAGAAGAATTGATCTTGAATGAACGCGCCATAAGTATTGATGGCAATGAGGTTCAAGCTGCTTCAGGAAATGTTTATGAGGCTTCCAAAATTCTAATTGCCACTACTGCCGATTGCATACCGGTGCCATTTCAACGTAGGCTAATCAAGAAAAAATCAGTAACCTGCATGTATTTTTCAGCTGAAAAGGCTCCTTATCAAAAGGCCCTGATTGCATTGAATGCTAATCCTGATAGACTCGTAAATAATATGGCTGTCATCAGTAATGTTTCTTCCCGTTATGCTCCAGAAGGAAAATCACTTATTTCCGTTTCACTTTCTGGTCAAGAACAATTTATAAAACAGGATGAGCTTGAATTTAAGGTAAAAGATGAGTTGAAATTCTGGTTTTCAGAATGTTCTAACTGGGTACATATTAAAACATATGATATTCCATATGCCTTGCCTGATAATACTCATGTAATAAATGATATTATTCCATCTTCATTAAGAATAAATTACTCTACTTTTATTTGTGGTGATCATTTAGTGAACGGATCTATCAATGCAGCCATGAAAAGCGGACGATTAGCTGCAGAGGCTATTCTATCCATGTAAACAATTATTTCTACCTAAAATGAAAAGTTACAAATTAATATATCAGCTTCTTAATCTTGTTGAAGATTTTGAAAGTGAAAATAAAGACAGAGATTTGACCCTGAGTGAGTTTTCAGGTTTCCTGATTAATCATCTTAGCCAAGCTAATTCAGAGGCGGCAGCGGATGTCCGTTTTGGCGATAATTATGATCATTCCAAGCAATCAGCCTACCAGATTGATAACACGATTGGGCGATTATTTATTTATATGAGTCGCTATGCAAAATCCTATATCAAAAAGACATTGGATGGTACTCCGCTTCAAAGTCCTGAAGATTTTACTTGTCTGGCAATTCTTCTTACTCATGACAGCCTTTCAAAAAGTGAATTGATTAGTAGAAATATTCAAGAGAAAACCTCAGGTACTGAGGTGATCCGTCGTTTGATCCAAGCTGGATTAGTCTCCCAATTAGATGATATTCATGATAAAAGATCCAAGAGTATCTCAATTACAGATCAAGGTAAGCAGCTTTTATACCGCGTGTTTGAGGATATGAATGATGTAGGTAAAATGGTTACTGGAAATTTAAGTTTAACAGAAAAATTAAATCTGCAATACTTATTACAGAAGCTGGATACCTTTCATTATAAGCTACATGAAAATAAAGTTATTCAAGGCAAAGATGATATCCGGAATCATTCAAAAATGCTTTGATATATAGTCTTATATTTTCTGATTCTTTTTATTTAACTAAAACTATTAAAATAGCAGCTAAATAATTTCAAATTGATGATCGTAATATTTTTTGAAAATTAGGTAATGCTTGCTTGTTAATTAACCAGTAACATTGTTCTGATCTGCTGAATAGTGTTGTTCTGTAACCTTGCATAATAAACGCCAGGTAAATATCCTTCGTTCTCAAACGTGATTTTATGATTACCAGGACTTATTTCAGCATCAACCAGTGTTTTGATCAATCTTCCTTCTGTATTAAATACTTGTATAAGTGTATGTCCGCCTGAACACTCATAAGAGATAGTTGTTGATGTTTGGAAAGGGTTTGGATAATTACTAATAATGTTTTTTCCGGCATTGGCGATTATTAAATCAGGTCTACTTGACATGCAGGGAGCAGATTTTTTAATAATTGGTATATTCTGGAAGTTCTTGAGCATGACATTTGCAAGAGTTGTTTCAGGAACACAGAACCATTGCTGCAAAATTGCTGCATAAATGGAGCGGAAATCGTATTGCATTGGGACATTATCTGCAGTGCCTGTCGTTAAATTGATGATCGGACTGGTACCTGATACATCATTCTGGGCATAATGTCCAAAAACAAATAGTGGAGCTGCTGCTCCATGATCGGTTCCTCCACTTGAATTAGACTTAATACGTCTTCCAAATTCAGAAAAGGTCATTCCGATTACTCTTTTACTTGAATTCAGGAATTCCAAATCATCCATAAATGCTTTTATTCCTTCTGAAACTTTTTGCATCAGGATTGCATGTGTTCCGGTTTCAGTGGCATTTGAGTTAACCTGCTGGGCATGGGTGTCAAATCCTCCAAGGCTTACCATGTATATCCTTGTTTTTAAGCCACCGGCTATCAAACGTGCAACTATTTTTAATTGATCGGCAAGGCTATTTCCTGTAGGATAACCCGAAAACTGCTTAGTTACTTTTGCCGCTGCACTTCTAATCACTGAGCCATACTGCAGGGTTTGCTGAGCAATCTGTCGAACATAAGTTAACTCTTTTCCTCCCCTGGTATTTGGGGCTGTTCCTTGTATTCCATTGATCAGGTTGTAAAAATTAACAGGATCTGAAATAGCCATTCCCATATTTACTCCGGGGCCCTGCATAGCAGGTGAAACAAATGATCCGATTTGAATAGCCAGAGGGTCGGGCATTACACTGCTTGGATATCCCGTTGGGAAGCTAGTAAATTCTTCATTTAAATAGCGCCCTGCCCATCCTGAATTGATCGATTGATTAGAATCGGCAGCGCTAAGCCAGATATCAGTAGCCCTGAAATGTGAAAAATTGGGTTGTGGATATCCAACTGACTGAACGATCTTTAGTTTTTCATCATTAAACATAGTTTGCAACCCTGTCATTGAAGGATGTAAACCGGTAAAACTTGTACCGTTTAATTTTAGGATTTTATTTCTTGGGATAATAATATTTGAACGGGCATTGGTTAGATTATCGTATTGGTCTATTGGAATAACCATATTTAGCCCGTCATTACCTCCATTTAGTTGAACAATAACTAATACATGGTCAGTTTCTGTTGGAGCCTGTGTAAGTGCAGAAACAAGAGGAGACTCCGCAAAGGCTTTAAAAGTAAATCCATTAATCAGCGCTGGGAATACAATTCCTGCAGGTGCTGAACGCCGTATAAAATCCCTTCTTTTCATGATAGTTGATATTCAGGAAGGTTCATAAGATATTTAAACATGGACTTTAAGCGTGTAAGTACGATTGTTCTGTTAGCTGTATTAGTCACATTTGCTTTATACGTTACCCATGCAGCAGTCCAATATGAATCGGTTGACTGTCCAGAAAGGAGTATACTTTTTAGGAAATCTTTTACTTCTTTTGAAACATCGATCGCATAAATTATGGAAAGACTGTCGGTTATTAAAATATTCGGATCAGTAGGATTTGATAAACTTTCAACAAAAGAAAGAATATCTATAGTTATATTTTTCCCATTTCTGGTATAACCATTTCCAATCATCGTATCGCTAAATTGGCTACGCCTTGGTAGTGTATCTGCATTGATCCATAACTCATGAAACTGAGGCTCCTGGTAATAGGCAGCCCACCCTGCAACACTTGGAGGATCTCCCAGATTTTGCTGCATATTGGAAGCTTGAGTGCGAATATACTCATGCATGTAATAGTAATTGATTGTATCTGTTGAAAGCGGAAAAACTACATTGAACTCCCTGCATAATCCAATACAATAGTCAACAGGCCCCTTAATCATACAAGCACGGTTAACGGGGTCAAAGAAATGCTCACTACTAAAAAGCGCCTTTAAAACAGGCTTTATTTCATAATTATTACTTCTAAATAGTGCAGCAAGGGGTTCAATCAAATTTGTTTCTGTGGCTTGATCAATTTCATAATAAACAAAAAATCGATACAATCTGCGACAGATATAAAGAGCTGTTTCTGGCTGCAGAAAAATCATATTGATCAATTCATCCAACTCGGTTGCGCCCGCTGCACCTGTTTTTCCTGTAATTAATGTGTTATTGTAAAACGAGGAAAACTGTTTATTTCCGGTATCGTGTCTAGTAGAGTCAAAGGCAGAAGTAATGGTTGTTGCATTGACTGTATATCCAGTTAATACTTTTGCAGCTTGTTTTACATCACTTTCAGTATAATTTGATTTCGGACCTTTTCCAAGCGTAAATAATTCTTGTAATTCTCTTCCGTAGTTTTCGTCAGGGCTGGTTTTATTATTTAGATAGCCATTCAGGTACCTCAGCATTCCTGGGTCAAGTGTTATCTCTTTTACCAGAGTTTTGAAATTGCCAAGTGCAAATTTCCTTAATAACGCATTATGCTTGTAAGAATATCTGGCGTCATTAATATCAACAGTTTCAGTGGCAAAGTGATTATGCCAAAATAATACCATTTTTTCATGAATAGAGGTATTCTGATTTAGCATCAATCCTGCCCACCATGATTTGAAAGATGAATGTCTATAACCTGTAGCGTTACCATCATTAGGAGCTGTTACCCAGCTTTGTCCCAATGGAACAACTGGGTCAGTATAGTTAGTATTATTGTAATTATTAACTGGAGGATTAGGAGTAGGATCTGCAATTAATAGCATATCGAGAACTTCATCCAGAGATTTACCTTTTACTTTGGATATGTCATTAGGTTTTACACCAAAAAGTACACGCCTTAATAGATGCATGATTTCAGCATTACCAAAGGGTGGCGAATAAGGAAGTAATCCTGCATTTGTTCTAAATTCAGGAGATTTTGTATGCGTATTGGCGGTAATGAAACTACGTCTATCCATTAAAGACTCAAATATTTTATTAATAATCAAAATTAATAGTATTTTTCTATCTAAAAAATAATATAAAATTATTTTGATTTACATCATGTTGTTTAAATTTTTCTTCGTCTTTCTTGTATCATCTACAAAGAAATCCTAAAAAGCTAGTACAATAAAAACGATTGGTAAAAAGATGATTAATTAACTTCAATTAGAATAAAAATTTATTTCATTTTATTTAATAATAGTATATGGTAATTATTATTTTTTTGATCTAAGCTATCCATTGAACTAAGCCTTAACTATCTTTTTTACGTTCAAAAGGATTATTATTATTCATTATTCTAAATTCTCGAATAGTTGCAATAATAAAAGCAATAAATGCAACAGAAAGAATTGACGTTAAAATTAGTATGTCTAACTGCTCCATTTTATTTTTTTGTTTTTGAATTTAAATAATTTAATAATCCTAATATTGTTGGTGGCCATAATCCTATAAAAAGTGCCTTATCTACGTTTTTTTCAACTAAGTAGTAATATTCCGACAAAAAAATTAATAAAACTACAATCCCTAATATAATCAACTCCGATGTCTTGAAATTTTCTTTTTTCATGTTTTTAATTTGTGGTTAAAATTAAGGTTTATTTTTATATTCTTCAAATTTCAATAATTTAATAATCATGAATTAATAATTTATTTATGGACAGTATTAGTATTTATATTCTTAACTGTTTATTTTTAATTTTAGTTCTCAGTTGTTTTTTTCTTAATAGCCATTTAATTTTTGCACCCAATAAATCATGAAGTTTATTATACTCAATTTTGTTTTGGCTATTGGTATTTTTGGATACTTTTTTGTGCTTCCCGAAAGCACTATTAAGGATCAGTTAATTGATATTGAGCAGGTAAGTACAGTAGTGAAAACTGTTTCACAAAACTTGAATGTGCCTTGGGAAATTACCTGGGGGCCAGATAATAAGATATGGATTGCTGAACAACATGGCCTGATTAGTAGGATAGACCCGCTTACAGGAAGTAAGGAAATTTTACTTAAGCTAAATGATGTTTGGCAGTTGCGTACAAGTGGGCTGCTTGGTATGGCGCTTCATTCTGACATGAAGAAAAATCCATACGTTTTTTTAGATTATACCATTGAAAAAGGTAACAAAAAATATTCCCGTCTGGTTCGCTATACTTGGCAAAAGGACACGCTATTAAGTCCAAAAGTAT
>CAMDQV010000125.1 GCA_945906015.1 Pedobacter schmidteae
AATTTCAGTAAAACGAATGATAGCAGCGGTAATACGATTTGCGTTAACGATGGCAGCGGCATCCTTTTTGGCTATTTGAGGCCAAAAAGATTTAGCGGACAGCGTGTTTAAACGCCCAAATAAATCTCATCTAGCCACTTTGCTTAAAAATAAGCAGGTACTTCAATAAAAAAATAAGTATTCCGGAGAATTTCAGTAAAACGAATGATAACAACGGTAATACGATTTGCGTTAACGATGGCAGCGGCATCCTTTTTGGCTATTTGAGGCCAAAAAGATAGAGCGGACAGCGTGTTAAAACGCCCAAATAAATCTGATCTGGATTCAAGAATCTGCCTAACAAACCTGATTGAAATCGTTTAATTACTTATCCTGCTCTTCTGAAAACCTGAAATTCTTTTTCATTGATTTTAGGTGATGATCATTCACTTGCTCTTTCAGTTTTTCAAGATTGAAGGTTTGATTGGTACCACAATCAAGCATATTGAAATAAATAGAAGGTTTAAGGCTCTCTAAATATTCGGAGATATTACTACTCCAAATCAGTTGGCAATTGCCTTTTATTTGCGGAACAATTTGAGATAGCCCTTCTTTAAAAACGATCTCCCTGACATGGCTTGACTCTAGGTTACCTTGAGGAAAGAAAAGTAATAAATTACCCGGAACCGACAATATTTCTGCGGCGTATTCGAGGCTTTCATTGACAGAACGGCCATAAGGTGCAATAGAAAATGCACCAAAATACCTAGACCATCTGTTCTTTTGCAATTGCTTTTTTAGGCTCATGATATAGGTGCATTTTACAGTATCCTCCTTATAAATTGCATGTAAACCTAAATAAGTGGCAAGCGCCGTATCCCAGAAACTAAAATGATTACACATTAGTAAATAAGAATGACCGGGTTTAATATCTATTGGGTAGATGACCATTTTATTGAACCGTCTCCTAACTAATTTTGTCAGGAGCATAAAACTCCATAGGAGCAATTTTTGCGGTAGTGGTTTGGCCTTGATAATCATGCTAATATCGCTGATAAGGTATCTGCAAAGTTCTTGTTGATCAGTTCATGGTTTTCATCTAAAACAATCACCTCTGCTGATTTTAATTTTGGTATTAAGAAGTTACCTATTTTCTTTGGATACATTTTATCTCGTTTTCCAAATACAAATATACTTTTTACCTGATGCTGTTGGAGTGCTTGCTCTAGCTGAACAAAATCTGTATCTAGAAAACGAAGATAGGTAAGTGAGGCATAAAAATCCAATCTGAGCTCCCTGGTACCAATCTCATTCAGTAGAATTTCATGATTTTTTGAATCGATAAGCCTCAATTTTCGATAAAAATCAAGAAAATGAAGTATAGCTTTATCGCTATGGGCCAACTTTTCTATGATCTTATTACCAATCTTGTTGGTGCTAAAAAAACGGATCAACACTCCCGGATTCAATGCTGACGGAGCGGCAACAATATACTCATTGATCCTTTGAGCAAGTTGCTCCACAATAGCAGTTGCATAGTGAGTACCCATTGAATATCCAATCACAGAAAATTGTCCGATATGTTCATGAGCACAGAACTGTATGAAAAGTTCAGCCAGCTCCTTCTTGCTGATGCCACGTTTAATGTGTTCAAGGCTTTGATCAACCAGCTTCGTTTCCTTATGAAAAAAAAGGTCAAAGCCATAAAAAGTATATTTTGCACCTAACTTTTCTTCCAGTATCCTGAATTGCTTTCCGTGCATGCCATAACCATGAAAACATAACATCGCATTTGGGCCAGTACCATATTTATAGTAGTGGAGCTTTACGAGTAGATTCTCAAAATAATGGCTCGTCATTTATTTAATAGGTATTAATAGGGCAATAGCCCATGCATAGTTGCCATCATGGGATATAGATAAACTAATACTATAATTAGTTTGTTGCCCATGAATGCTTGCTGTTGGCTTACCGGCAATTTTTTCTCGGGTTATTTCAATCTTTTTCCATGAGATGGCAGCAGCGTCAAATTGTTTCAAAGCTTTGTAAACCGCTTCTTTGGCAGCCCATGTTGATGCATATCGGGTTATAGAGTCATCAAAAAGCTCACAATACGCTAATTCATTAGCAGTATAAACCTTTCTCTTGAATGCCTCTGTCAGAGACTTCTCAAAATCAGGGATAAAAACAAGATCATTGCCCACAAAAGTTTGCCCTTGTATGATTAGGTCATCCAGAATAGTCAGAATTTCATTCTTCATCATTTGGCACTCCCATGATATTGAATCCGCCATCAACAAAATGAAGGTTACCAGTCACTTTTGTAGAAAGGTCAGAAAAGTAATAAAGTGCTGCATTCCCAACATCGTCTGCACTAACATTGCCCAGCGGTGCGGACAGCTTGCCGAGCTTTCTCAACCTGCGGATACCACTTACAGCTCCCGATGAAGTGGTCATGATCAATCCAGCTGATAGTGCATTTACACGTACATTCTGCCCCCTGAAATAGTCTGCAAGGTAAAGAACTATATTTTGTAATGCTGCTTTATTGATTCCCATGCCGGCATAGCCCGGAAAAACGCGCTGAGAGGCATTATAAGTAAGCGTTAAGATAGAGGCGTTCTTAGCCAGGAGCTCTTTGGCAGATCGGCAGATTCTGATTAATGAATAGGCGCTAATGTTAAAAGAGTCCATCAGATCTTCAAATGGAATGTCGAGATACGAAGGTGCAGGCTCAGTGCTTCCGGGAAGGCTGTAACACAATACCTTCTGATTACCATAGGCCACCCCATGTAAAATATAGTTTATTGGCCCCATTCCTTGGTATACCTTGTTAAGAAACTGATCTATTTGCTCTGAGCTCCTTACATCAACCTGAGATGCATACTTGTTATCCATTCCATTTTTATCCATCAGAGCCAAAACTTCATCCTTTGTGTCTTCCACATAGCTCAATGCTACTTTGCATCCAGATTGGTGTAGCTTTAATGCTACTTCGTAGGCAATAGAGCTATCATTCCTGACACCAAATACTACTGCAACTTTATCTTTATTATTAATCATTAGTAATCATTTGATATGGACATTGCGCTATTCGTACCTCCGAAACCATAGTTAAGGCAAGTAATATGATTAATCTCTTTGGCGAAAGCCTGCTGCGGGATCAAGTCCCGGTAAGCTTCAAGTGGTTTCATGGGTCCGTTCCAGTTTGGCCCCGTTTGAAAGTTCTCCAATTCAGGATTCAGGTTTTCAGAATTCAGACAAGGAAGAACCATCTGATTTTCAAGCATCAGAATAGAAGAAATTAGCTCAACAGCCCCTGCAGCACCAAGCATGTGTCCAAACTGCGATTTAGGAGCACTTACATGGTACCCACTTTCACCCAATGTATCTACAACACTTAACAGTTCGATTGAGTCGCCGGTAGGTGTTGAAGTTCCATGAACCTTTACTACATCAGGCCTATGACCTGTTTCCTGGAGCAAGCCTTTCCATAACCGCTGTTGTCCGGCAAAAGATGGATAGAACATATCTCCGTCGCCATCAGAATTATTAAAATAAGTATCGATAACAGCCAAGATCTTTGCACCTCTAGACTTTGCCATTTCATATTCTTCAAGGGCAACAATGCCACCACCAAATGAGCAGACAAAGCCATTTCTGTTTTTATCAAATGGGCGTGAGCTTTCTTGCGGGCTAAATCCTCTGCTCAGCACCTGCATGGCATCGAATCCAATAAATGTCTCTAGGGCAGTTCCTTCTACTCCACCTGCAATTGCACGATCCTGAAAACCATATTTGATCAGGCGATAGGCATGTCCGATATTTCCTAAACCGGTTGCACAGGCAGAACCTATAGATTCAGAAACTCCTTTATTTTTGATTAGGCAAGATACATTGGCAGCTTCACGAAAAATCATGGTACGATCTACCGTATGTGCGCCACCCTGCCGTGATTTAGCACCTAACTCAAAGAACGTATGCCATGCATTTCTAAGAATAATATTTCCGGCGCTTCCAGAGCTTATCACAACGGCTGTTTGCTCAGATTCGGTCTCAGCTGTAGTCCAGTTTGCCATTTTAATGGCATCCAGAGTATTCAACATGGCCCAGATACTGCCAATGTCTGCTGTTGCAAGATTCGTATCGGGGATCCTGCTTAATTTATCGATATAGGTATCAGGATAGTTTTGAAAGATGGTAGACCAAACAACTTCTAAGCCTGCTTCCTCTTCTGTAATATAGCCAGAAACAGAAGATCTGACTTTCTTGCCATGGGCAAGAGCCTGATCCCATTCTCTGATCAGACTTTGATTACTGAATAGTTTTTGGTTGAAGTTGGCAAGATCTGTACAGTTCGGAAAAATCCCTCCCATACCCACTATTGCCACTTTTCTTCCTTTCAACTGCATGATCAGCCTTTTTCCTGCGTTTTGATTATTAGATTCACAGTATCCTTTACTTTAGAGCCCAAATCATCAATATCATCGTCATCAAACTCCAAATTGAATTTTTGCTCAATTTTTGCAACAATATTGATCATTTCTGTAGATGGTGTCTTCAAATCTGCAATAAAATCTGTTTCCTCAGTCACAAAATTCAACTTTTCTTGATTTACTGTTCTTACAGTTCTTAATATCTCAACTAAACCGTCAATAATCTCTTGTCTTTCCATTAATTTATTTTTGATTTAATCGTTCTTTTTTTATTCCTCTGCCCGTGATATCAAATAATTCGGCTACCAGAGTAAAATCTGTGCTAAGGTCGTATTCCATCAGCTGCTTTTCGGTAAAATGACGAAAATATTCGTCTAAATCTAAGCCCCTGCTAACTTTATAAATCCTGCCGTCCGAAACAATTTGCCGGAACTTACAAAACTTGATAAAACCAATATTAATAAAGGTATCGCCTTCAACCAAATAATTATGAAAAATTACTTGTCCGATACTGATAAACCGGGGGAAAAATTTTTCGCCTAATTCCAGGGGCTCAAGGCCTTCTTTCTTGCACTCCAGAAAGCCATTGCAGGAGCCAGCTATTGCCTGAGCGCATGATTCTATTTGATCAACCCCTCTAAAAAGACCAAAATGATCTTCCACATCCCTGCTTTTTGGGGTATAACTTGCTACAATTCCAATTTTAGGAGAATGCCAATGGTATTTATCCAACAACAATTTAGTAGGGCCATGATGTATCATCAAATCTTTGGGCTGAACACCAGTAAGATTTTCCTTATCTAATATCATCGCATACCCCCATTAATTTGAATATTGGTACTATTTATATAGGATGCCTTATCTGAAAGAAGAAAGGAAATAGCTTCAGCAATATCCTCAGCTTTACCGAACCTCTTTGAGGGTATTTTTTGCAAGTACTTATCCTTTTCTGCCTGCGGGATGGCATCGGTCATGTCTGTTTCAATAAAGCCTGGAGAGACACTCAGCACCCTGATTTGATGCTCCTCATTTAAGGCAGCAGCCTCTTGTGCCAATGATTTAGATAAAGCAACTAAACCTGCTTTAGTGGCTGCATAAACCGACTGAAATTCATTTCCTGTCTCGCCAACGCATGAACTAATATTGATAATCACTCCGCATTTACTAAGTGTGAAAATTTTCATCGCAGTTTTGCATATCATTATAGGAGCCTTAAGGTTAACATTTAGCATCCTGTCAATTTCATGCTCCGGCTGAAAGATCAGCGATTTATCTAAGGTAATTCCTGCATTATTGATTACCCCATAGAGCGAATCTCCATGCTCCTTTTTAAGCTTTTTGCAAAAATCAGATACCTGAACCGGATCAGAAAAGTCGGCATATAACGCATAGTTTCCTTCGCCAATTGATTTGATATTACCTTCTTTAGAAGCATGAAGAATGAGCGTATATTCTTCTGAAAGTTTTTTGGAAATCGCTAAACCTAAACCTCTTCCAGCGCCTGTTATTAATATCTTTCTCTTCTGTTTAGCTATAATACTCAAAACTATCTGGTTTAACGTGTATTAACAAATTTGCGTATAATTATAATAATAGGCAATATATAGTTGCAAATGAGAACCTCAATACTACTGAAAATGCCAATTTGAATTAATTGAAAGATTAAATTCCCCCTTAAAAAATCAGAGGGATACCGTTATGAACTAGGCATTAAACATTAGTTTAGAAATAAGGCTATACCGTATTGAAAAATAAATTAAATTACAATTGAAATTGTTCACCTATAATTTTATTTAAAATCATACAATGAAACATTTTTTATCTT
>CAMDQV010000126.1 GCA_945906015.1 Pedobacter schmidteae
ATGAAAGGCTTTTAAAGGAGCAAAAATTAGCCTATTTTTTTTAATTTTTAATATTTTTATTGCTGTTCCTCCAATTTTTTATTTGGGATTAAAGGTTTGTCAGAGATGCTTATTATATAGCTGATACTGGTCATGCTTGAAAAAGATTATGGTTAATGTTGTTGGAACAGCAGCTTAATTCTATTTTTAATTAAATTATTCAAGGCAAAGAAGATGCACAGAGATAGATAGAGGAGATCTCTAACTAACAATTATGATAAATTTAAATAGAAATCGCAGACAAGCTTTGAAAAATATTTTAACCGGAACTGCAATAATGGGTACAGCAGGTTCGCTTTCTTCTTTCAAAATGACTAATAACTTTCAGGCCTTAAAAGGAAACATCAATCATTCTGTTTGTCGTTGGTGCTTTAATTCACTAAGCATTGATGAGCTATGTAAATTGGCTAAGAAAATTGGTCTTCAGGGAATAGATCTGGTTGGGCCAAAAGACTGGCCGGTTTTGCAAAAGTATGGTTTACAGTCTACTATGTGTAATGGAGCTGAAATAAATTTGGTTGATGGTTGGAATAATAAAATGAATCATTCAGTTTTAATAAAAAATTATCGAGAAATGATTCCTAAGGTTGCAAAGGCAGGGTATAAGAATCTAATCTGCTTTAGCGGGAACAGAAATGGTCTGGATGATGAAACTGGATTAACTAATTGTGCTGAAGGCTTAATGCAGATCATTGCTCTGGCTCAAGAGCACCATGTTACCCTAGTAATGGAATTATTGAATAGTAAAATTGATCATAAAGATTATCAGTGTGATAAAACTAATTGGGGGGTTAAACTAGTAAAAATGATCGATTCTGATAATTTCAAACTTTTGTATGATATTTATCACATGCAGATTGATGAGGGTGATGTGATCAGAACAATCAAAGAAAACCATCAATATATAGCACATTATCATACAGCTGGGGTGCCAGGCAGGAATGAGATCGATGATACGCAGGAATTAAATTATCCCGCAATCATGAAAGCGATTCAATCAACAGGTTTTAAGGGTTATGTAGCTCAGGAGTTTATTCCGCTGCATGCTGATAAAGCGGGTTCGCTCAGGGCAGCTGTACTGATTTGTGATGTTTAAGATTTAAGAATGACTAGAGATAAAATATATGGCTGATAATATTTATGATGCAATAGTCATCGGTTCAGGAATTAGTGGTGGTTGGGCTGCTAAAGAGTTAACTGAAAAGGGATTGAAAACTATTATGCTTGAGCGTGGCAAAAACATTGAGCATATTAAGGATTATGTAAGTGCTACGAAAAATCCTTGGGAGTTTCCTCATCGAGGCGGTCGTACGCAAGAGATGATTGGCAATTACCCGGTTTTAAAGAGAGACTACCCTTTAAATGAAAAAAACCTTGATTTTTGGGCTAATGAAAAAGATAGCCCCTATTCAGAGGTCAAACGTTTTGATTGGTACAGAGGCTACCAAGTTGGTGGGCGGTCATTAATGTGGGGTCGTCAGAGTTATCGATTAAGTGAAATGGATTTCGAGGCAAATGCCAAAGAAGGAATAGCCGTTGACTGGCCAATTAGGTATAAAGATCTTGAAAAATGGTATGGACATGTGGAGCGATTTGCAGGGATAAGTGGATCTAGAAACGGACTTCCGCAATTGCCTGACGGTGATTTTCTTCCACCAATGGAAATGAACGTGGTTGAAAAAGCAGTTGCTGCTCGTATCAAAGATCATTATAAAGAAAGTAGACATATGCTCATCGGACGGGTAGCGAATCTTACCAAAGCTATTCAAGGCCGAACAAATTGCCAGTTTCGTAGTAAATGCTGGTTGGGTTGTCCTTTTGGAGGTTATTTCAGTACTCAGTCTTCAACGCTTCCGGCAGCTGTTGCCACTGGAAATTTAACACTTCGTCCTTTTTCAATTGTGACCAAGATTCTTTATAACAAGGACACTAAAAAAGCTACTGGAGTAGAGGTTCTGGATGCAGAAACCAATCAAACTTATGAATATTTTGCTAAAGTTATTTTTCTGAATGCCTCTACTTTAAACTCAACATGGGTTTTGATGAACTCAGCAACTGATGTTTGGGAAGGTGGACTAGGGAGCAGTAGTGGTGAATTAGGCCATAACCTAATGGATCATCACTTCCGATTAGGGGCATCCGGAAGGATGGAAGGCTTTGATGATAAATATGTTTTTGGTCGTAGGCCAAATGGAATTTATATCCCCCGTTTCAGAAATCTGGGTAATGAAAAGCGCGATTATCTTCGTGGGTTTGGTTATCAGGGCGGAGCAAGCAGAGAAGGCTGGGGCCGTAATGTTGCAGAACTAAGTATCGGTGGCGACTTTAAGGATGCTTTATGCGAACCGGGAGGCTGGACAATGGGAATTACCGCTTTTGGTGAAACTCTTCCTTACCACGAAAATAAAGTCACGCTCGATAAAACTAAGAAAGATAAATGGGGGCTCAATATCCTTTCAATTGATGCAGAGATCAAACAGAATGAAATCAATATGAGGAAGGATATGATGGCAGACGGACAAGAAATGCTTGAAATGGCTGGCTTAAAGGATGTAAAAACATTCGACAATGATTATACACTTGGTATGGGAATTCATGAAATGGGTACAGCACGTATGGGTCTGGATCCAAAAACATCTGTACTTAATAAGTTTAATCAGGTTTGGGATGCTACCAATGTATACGTTACAGATGGATCAGCTATGACCTCGGCAGCATGTCAAAATCCATCATTGACCTATATGGCAATGACTGCCCGTGCTGTAGATCATGCCTTTACCGAGTTGAAAAAAGGAACTATTTAATTCGATTTTATGAACAGAAGAGAAGCAATAGCACAGGTTAGCTGGATACTGGGAGGTACCATTATAGGTTCAAGTATTTTTCTTGAGTATGGATGTCAATCAAGCCCTGAACAGAGATCAATATTTTTTGATCAAAAGACAATCGATCTGCTTAATGAGATAGGCGAAACCATTTTACCTCAAACAAGTACTCCTGGTGCTAAAGAGGCAAAGGTTGGTCAATTTATGGATATTATGGTCAAGGATTGCTATACCAAAGAGCATCAGGAGATCTTTTTAGAGGGGCTTAAATCCCTGGATAAGGATTGTAAAACTATAACTGGTAAAGCATTTATGGATAGTAGTGTTCAGCAGCAAACAAGCTTCCTGACAGTACTCGATACGCAGCAAAAGGCCTATATGGACTCTAAGAAGTCAGAAGAGCCGCCACATTATTTCAGAATGATGAAGGAACTCACACTTCTGGGATTTTTTACTTCAGAAATAGGATCTATAAAAGCGCTCCGTTATGTGGAAACTCCGGGAAGTTTTGATGGTGATGTGCCGTATAAAAAAGGCGATCGTGCGTGGGCAAATGCTTAAAAACTAATAGTCTCATTTTAAAAGAAAAACATATATGAAGGAAAAAATTAATTCAAGAAGAGATTTTGTTAAAACAGCCTCAATTGCAGCTGCCGGTTTTATGATCGTGCCACGCCATGTGTTGGGAGGCAAAGGATTTATTGCACCCAGTGATCGCCTGATTGTTGCCGGTGTTGGTGCAGGAGGAAAGGGTGAAAGCGATCTTACAGGTTTTGTGAGTGGTGGCAAAGCTGATGTCGGATTTTTATGCGATGTTGACGACAGGCGCGCTGCAAAATCCATACAGCGATTCCCAAAAGCCAAGTATTATAAAGACTGGCGCGAGATGTTTGATAAGGAATCAAAAAACTTTGATGCGGTTTCTGTATCAACTCCAGATCATAACCACGCTATAGTTACGCTTTCGGCCATGCAGTTAAAAAAGCATGTTTATGTTCAAAAACCCCTGACTCATGATATTTATGAGGCACGAATTTTAACAGAAGCGGCGGTTAGATATAAAGTTGTAACCCAAATGGGAAACCAGGGATCTTCAAGTGATGGTTCCCGTAAACTCATGGAATGGTACAATGCCGGAATAATCGGTGATGTACATACCGTTTATTGCTGGACTGACCGGCCAGTATGGCCACAGGGTGTTCCATGGCCATCTACAAAAGCCGATATTCCAAAGGAACTCGACTTTGACCTGTGGTTGGGAACAGCACCGCAAATAAATTATATCGATAAGCTCGTTCCATTTAACTGGCGCGGATGGTGGGATTATGGAACAGGTGCACTTGGCGATATGGGCTGCCACTTGGTTGATGCACCTTTCAGAGTCTTGGGGTTAAATTATCCTACAGATGTAGAGTGCAGTGTTGGAAGTGTTTATGTTGATTCATTTAAACGTGGATATTTCCCTGAAAGTTGCCCTCCATCTTCGCATGTTATTATGAATTTTAATTCATCAAAACAGAATAATGCACCAGTAAGAATGCATTGGATGGATGGTGGAATTCAACCGGAGCGTCCGCAGGAACTAGGTCCGGATGAAATCTTTGGTGATGGAGGTAATGGAGTATTATTTATTGGCACAAAAGGAAAAATGCTGTGTGATACCTATGGTAAAAATCCAAGGTTATTGCCGCTTTCTAAAAATGCCGAGGTTAATGTTCCTTCCACTATTCCATTGGTACCAGGTCAGGAAGCTGGACATTATACTCAATGGGTAGATGCTGCCATTGCAGGATATGGAAAAATGGAAGTAAGTTCTGATTTCTCTGTTGCAGGCCCTCTAACTGAAGCCTTATTGATGGGAAACCTTGCGATCCGTGGTTTTGATATCAAAAAAGCTAATGCTTCTGGAAATGGGTTTACTTTTCCTGGTAGGTATAAAAAACTGCTTTGGGATGGACCAAATATGAGAATTACTAATTTTGATGAAGCGAACCAGTTTGTGAAAAGAGAGTACCGCTCTGGCTGGACATTAGGAATGTAGTTTTAATTTGTATTTATTCTGCTATTTAATTGCTTAGCAGAAATCAGCCCTTTAATATAGCTGATAATAATTATTCATCCGATGATATACCTGGTTGTAAAGCCTGGCTATTCATCGGATGTTTAGTTTAAGCTTGTTAGCTTAAAAATGTCTAGCTAAATAATTTTAACCCAAGTGCTTTTTCACCACTAAATCAGTCTTGAGCAATGATATTAACCCTGCACCAATAAATTACATCCTCTTATATCGCTATTATCAAATCTCCCCAAAATTTCAAAGCTGCCATCCTGAAATGTTCGGCCAAGATCCTGGCTGGCTAAAAAAGAGCAGGAATTGATATTTGCCAGGTCAATGATATTGATACCACCAGTTAGCTCATGAGCTAATAAGCTTAGCGGATCATTCGTGTCTCGGGTAATAACCTTCATCCAAGGCGGACAATGAAAGATGCCTCCACCCTTTGAGTAGGCCTGCGATAATAGTTCGGTCATTCCATATTCAGAATGTATCACGGGTACCCTAAATCCTTGGCAGAGTATTGCATGGAGTTCTGTTCTAAGTATTTCCTTTCTTTTACCTTTCATTCCTCCGGTTTCCATGACAATTAGTTCAGGGAATTCTATGCAATGGCTCTCTGCAAAATCAAGCAATGCATGGCTAACACCTATAAGAATAGTAGGTATTTTACTTTCCTTTAGCTCAGTAAGTGTAAGCTGTAATGCTTGGTAATTGTATAAAAAATAGCCACTCTTTAACTGATTGCTAAGCCCAATAAAATCATCAACCATATAAATAAGCGATGAACCCTCCCGTTCCTGATAGGATGGGAGTAGAGCCAGAATAGCGTATTTACTAATATCTCCGTAAAATAGTTGAAATGCTTTTCTATAGCTTTCCATGTAAACGGAGATATCTTTTACCAGATGTTGACTTTGTGCCATTCCGCTTGTGCCAGAACTGCTAAAGATCTGATCAGCAAGTGGTGGTCCGCAACTTATCTTCTGGCTTTTGAAAAATTCAATGGGTAAATAGGGGATACTCTTATGGTCTTTTACCAGGTCTAGGTTAATACCAAGATTCGCAACAAACCGGCCATAAACTTCGCAATGTTGTACCTGATAGTTAAAAACCTCAAGTGATATTGCTTCAAATTCCTGAAAATCAGAAATTGAAAAAATACGATTGCTGTTTATATAATCCACGCTTAAAGATACGAATCCTTTTTTAGGGGGTCTATTTTA
>CAMDQV010000127.1 GCA_945906015.1 Pedobacter schmidteae
ACCTCCTGCTGTTCAGGTACAGGTTAACTTAAAGCCTGATCTGATAGATATATCAACTATTGTCATCCTTTTTGATTTTGATAAGTCGGAAGTCAAAGAGTCTGAAATGATCAAACTTTGCGAAGTCATTGAAATCTTCAAAAAGCAAAAACAGTATTTTACATTGAATATCTCCGGCCATACCGATATCAAAGGTAGCCTGGAGTATAATTATGATCTTTCAGCACGTAGAAATAAGGCCGTTATTGAGGCAGTTAACAACTTGATGGGCCAGAAGATAAGGATACCTGCTGTTAGTAAGTCGTATACCCAGCCAGTTGCCAACAATGAAACAGATGATGGCCGCCAGGCTAATCGTAGGGTGGAGCTGGTATTTGTGAAGAAGAATTGATAGGGCAATCAACTAACAATGACATTGATCATGTCTGTTTGAATCATAAGATTATTAAGACCTGTTAAAAACTTCCCGCTAACATTTTCTGGCGATAACTTATATTTACAATTCGATAGAATATCAATAATAGGATGAGTGAAGAAATAGAAAATACGGAAGGCGAAAACATACATACGGAAGGGTTACATAATGTAATATCGCTTTCTGGTTTATATGAAAACTGGTTTTTAGATTATGCATCCTATGTGATCCTGGATCGTGCGGTACCTCATATTCATGACGGGCTAAAGCCTGTTCAACGCCGTATTTTACATTCGCTAAAAGAAATGGATGATGGCCGCTTCAATAAGGCGGCAAACGTTATTGGCAATACAATGAAGTATCATCCCCATGGTGATGCTTCGATAGGTGATGCCATGGTTCAGATCGGACAAAAGAATTTGCTGATTGATACACAGGGAAATTGGGGCGACCCGATAACCGGTGATTCTGCGGCAGCTCCCCGTTACATCGAAGCCAGATTATCTAAATTCGCTATCGAAGTTGTTTTTAATCCGGATACAACTGAATGGCAGAGTAGTTATGATGGAAGAAATAAGGAGCCGGTTACGCTTCCTGTTAAATTTCCTCTTTTGCTTGCCCAGGGTGCCGACGGCATTGCTGTTGGTCTGGCAACCAAGATCATGCCTCATAATTTTATGGAACTGATTGACGCTTCCATTGAAGTTTTGAAGGGTAATCGACCAGACCTGCTTCCTGATTTTCAGATGGGTGGCATGGCAGATTTTAGTAATTATAGTGAAGGTATGCGTGGTGGGAAGATCAGAGTGCGCGCAAAGATCGTGGAACGAGATAAAAAAACCCTTGCTATAACCGAAATACCCTATACAACTACCACCGGCGGATTAATAGACAGTGTGATTGCTGCTAACGATAAGGGTAAGATCAAGATCAAAAAGATTGAGGATAACACTGCTAAAAATGTAGAGATCATCATTCATCTTGCTCCGGGAATTTCTCCTGATGTAACTATCGATGCGCTTTATGCCTTTACAGATTGCGAAGTTTCAATTTCTCCAAATACCTGTATAATAAAAGGCGATAAGCCTTATTTCATGAGTGTGAATGATATTCTCATTGAAAGTACGCATCATACAAAAAACCTCCTGAAGCTTGAACTTGAAATAAAGCTTGCCGAGCTAAAGGAAAAGATATTTTTCAGTTCATTGCTTAAAATCTTTATACAGGAAGGAATGTATAAGAATCATGAGTATGAAAGTTCAGGTAATTTTGATACGGTGGTAGAGGTGTTAAACAAACTCTTTGAGCCATTCTTTCCGCAGTTTTATCGGGAAATACTTCCCGAAGACTATAAAAAGCTGATCGATAAGCCAATGAGTAGTATTACCCGCTTTGACCTTAAAAAATCAGATGAGCAATTGCTCACGCTTGAGAGTGATATTAAAGAAGTAAACAAGTTTCTGAAACACTTAACAGATTATGCCATTGCCTGGTTTGAAAAGTTGAGGGCTAAATACGGAAGCGGGAGGGAGCGTAAAACAGAGATCAGAGCATTTGACAAGGTAGAAGCTTCAAAAGTGGCGTTGGCCAATGTTAAATTGTATATGAACCGTGAAGATGGTTTTATTGGCACATTATTGCGTAAAGATGAATTTGTATGTGATTGTTCGGATCTGGATGAAGTGATCGTTTTTAGGGAAGATGGAAAGTTTAATGTTTCTAAAGTAGCTGAAAAGACGTTTGTTGGTAAGGGGATATTGCATGCGCAGGTATTCAAAAAGAGCGATGAGCGTACTGTTTATAATTTGATCTATAAGGATGGTGAAAACGGTACTTCCTATATCAAAAGATTCTCTGTATTAGGCGTTACCCGCGACAAGGAATACGACCTAACTAAGGGTGTAAAAGGCTCAAAAGTATTATACTTTACTCCAAATCCAAATGGAGAGGCTGAGATCGTAACTATTCAGTTAAAACCACATTCTAAACTTAAAAAATTGCAGTTCGACATTGATTTTGCAGATCATGTGATTAAGGGCCGCAGTTCAATGGGAAATATTGTAACTAAGTATCCAGTAAAGAAAGTTCTTCAAAAAAGCAAGGGTGTATCAACATTATCAGGGCGTAAGATCTGGTTTGATGAGATTCTTAAGCGACTTAATGTAGATGGAAGAGGAAAATACCTGGGTGAGTTTGATGGCGATGACCGGATATTGACGGTGAATCAGCAAGGAATTTACGAGCTAAGCAGCTTTGACCTAAGCAATCATTTTGACGACCATCTACTGTTGATTGAGAAGTATAATCCTGAAAAGATATTTGCATTGATCTATCTAGAGGGGAAATCAGGTAGCCATTATTTGAAGCGATTTGTATTTGAAAACACTTCTATCGGGAAGAAAACGAGTGTGATCAGTGAAGAGTCAGGTTCGAAATTGGTCTTTATTTCAGGACATTCAAAGCCAATGATCAGGCTTGAGCTTATCAAGGGAAAAACAAAAATACCGGAAGTTTCTGATATCGATCTTGCTGATGCTATTGAGGTAAAGGGAATGAAGGCTATGGGTAACAGACTTAGTCTGCATGAAGTAAAAAACATTGAAATTCTCCATTCACCTGTCGAAGAGCAGGAAGATGAAATAGTGGAAGAGGTTTCTGATGTTACCTTCTCTGAACAGGAGGCTCCTGGATTTAATCAGACAAACCTAGTTTCTGTGTCTGCCAGAGATATTGAAGTAGCAGATGAAAATGACAACGATAAACCTGGACCTCTCAATAAATTAGCTGAAAACTCTGAAATAGATGATTCGGATATAGATATAGCGCTAAATGTTGAGATCATACCTGAAGTGCAGATTGAGAATTTCAAAGAGCCTGATAGTGCATCAGAGCCTGAATATTTAGAAGAGGAGACCATTCCTGAACCAGAAATAATTTCGGAAATCCAGATCGAAAGCTCGAAAGAACCAGCCAGATCTGTACGGGCAAAAAAATCTGCTCTGAGTTCTGAGACTACTCCTGAAAGAGTCCCAGAAGTACAAGATGAAAGCGCTAAAGAGCCAGAAAAACCAGTTAAAAAAATTGATTTTGAGATCACCAACCTAGATGATCTGGAAATTGATGATAAGGGTCAGTTGGGATTGTTCTAATCGTTTTTCATATTGCTGCCCTTAGTTGTAGTAGGGAAAAGTATTTATAACCCGAAAATCTATTTCAATTTATCCCAAAAATCGCGGGTAAACTTGGCTAGTTTTGGTTGAATAACGTGCACGCAATAGGCTTTATTAGCATTATTATTAAAATAATCCTGATGATAATCTTCGGCTTCATAGAATTTTGATGCTGGGCTTACTTCAGTAACAATTGGTTGATCAAAAACCATAGCTTTTTGCAGGTTATCGATCATGTTTTCTGCAATAATCTTTTGTTCCTGATTTTCATAAAATACTACCGAGCGATATTGGGTACCCATATCATTTCCTTGCCTGTTTAGGGTAGTAGGATTGTGTGTTTTAAAAAACACCAATAATAGATCCTCAAAAGAAATTTCGGCAGGATCATAATCAATGCGGATTATTTCGGCATGACCGGTATTACCCTGGCAAATATCTTCATAGGTAGGATTAAGTTTATGGCCTCCCATATAACCTGATACTACCTTCGAAACGCCTTTTAAATTCTGAAAAACTGCTTCTGTACACCAAAAACAGCCTCCTCCACATGTTGCCTGATCCATTTTTTTTAATGCAATTTCAAGATTTATTTTGAAAGTATTATAAGCCTATGGTAAAGAAAAAGGGGAAGTTACTTTGTGACTTCCCCTTTTTTATATTTTGATTTAGTTTTATTGATATTGTATATAACTTGGGCGTGGCTTAAGTTTCATAAGCTCTGCCGGAGTCATTAAACGCTTTGGAGCTTTTTTGAGGTCGTTTTTGTAGAATAGTTTAAATCCTGTAAACTGTACAGGTTCTGAATAGATAAAGTGACGATGTGTTCCCATCTTAAGTTCGGGCTCACCCCAACCATCCATGTGCATAACCACTTGAACTTCAGGCCTTAATTTTATATTTTGGTAGTTGGTTACCATCTTTTTCGTAAAACGGTGAATAACAAATATCTTAGGGGGTAAGTTATTGGCTTTTACGAGCTTCGCAAGGTAATCAGATACATAATTGATTTCTGAAGCATCATATGTGCCTATCTTTTTGCCTGGTAAAACGCCTCCTTTCATCGAAAATTCAGGATCTATCCCCAGGTGAACATTTGACATTTTTAGATATTTTTCTAGACGCGGAAGTTCTTCCCTGATGGTGCTTAATGCTACCTGAATATCAAGAAAAACGATCATTCTTTTTTTCATTCTTGAGATGGTTAATACGGAGTCGATCTGCTTATCAGGCATTCTATTTCTGTATTTGCCATCTTTCCCAGGATCACCAGCTGCTACCACAGCAATGTAATGTAATGCCGGTTGTACCGGTGTTTGAGGATCTGCTTTTTCCCATTTGCTAACTTCAGCATAAAGCATTCTGAGCATTTCTTTTGGTGCATACTCTCCAAGAGCCCCCATTTTTTTAGAATACAGGTTCCCATAATACGTAACTACTCTTTTATAAGGTAATATTGCCCCAGCAAGAGGGTATGGTTGTTTTTTTACCGGCCATTTTCCGGTAGTATCACCGTTAGCAAGTTCTTTAATCTTTTTAGTGTAAAGTGCAGTATCTATAGGCTCAGAGGCAGCATTTTCGTCAATTTCTGAATCTGAATTGGCAAGTTCTCCACTCGCGTTGATCGCTGATTTGTTTCCTGTTTTGCTAGTTGACTCTGAACAGCTAGTGAATATGGTTGCAAAAGCAAGAAATGCAACGCTTGATATCAGTAATTTGGGTTTTATCATTATTATTTGGGGTTTGGGGTAGTTATACTATATTAAATTAATGTTTACTTTATTTAATTGCAACTATATTTTCTCACATCTTACAGAACTTTCCAAATACACCCAGAGGCAATTTATATCCTGAACTTGCCTGAAGGTAAAGCTCACCACTTTCTAGGTTTTGCACTTTTGGGAAAGATGAACGAATCAGATTTTCAACTATAACAGATGAAAAGCCAAGCGAATAGGTGTTCAAAATAAGAAAATGTTCATCTTGGTCTAGCAATTTAACGACGTCTTCCATCATCTCTTTGATATTGTCTTCAAGCTTCCATTTTTCGCCATTTGGGCCATGACCGTAAGCCGGCGGATCGAGTATGATGCCATTGTATTTGCGTCCTCTTTTAACTTCACGTTTAACGAATTTCAGGGCATCTTCAACGGTCCATCGAATATTTTCTAATCCTGACAAGGTCTGATTTTCATTTGCCCAGCTCACTACCTGTTTGATTGAATCGACATGAGTAGTTTCAGCACCTGCAGCGCAGGCTGCTAAAGAGGCACCTCCGGTATAGGCGAATAGATTGAGTACTTTTGGTTGTTCGGTTTTGAAACTTCCGATACACTTAATGATATAGTCCCAGTTGACGGCCTGCTCCGGAAAAATACCCAAATGCTTAAATGAAGTGAGGGCAAGCCTGAACTTTAAAGTGATAGCTCCATTTTTATAATTAATATGCCATCTATCGGGCGT
>CAMDQV010000128.1 GCA_945906015.1 Pedobacter schmidteae
GATATTGAGCAAAAGTTTTTTGATGTGGGCAGTAAAACTCTTGCAGATCTTGCTCAAGCCAGGTCGCAAGTTGCTATTGCAGAACTAAATGTTACGAATGCTCAGAATCAGGTTGACCTATCATTTCTTAATCTTGCCCAGCTATTGGAGCTTGACCCATCTTCGGCATTTGAAGTTGAGAAACCAAAGATTGAAGATATGTCAAAGGTTAATTCTGCCTATACTGCTATTGACGTATTTAAATTAGCTTCTTCCAGTTTTCCCGATATACGTTTAGCTGAATTGAGAAAGCAGACATCAGAAAAGGGTATAGAAATTGCAAAAGGAAATTACTTTCCTTCCTTGAATCTGCAGAGTGGTTTTGGTACCAGGTATTCAAATGGTTCATTTGGAAACAACTCCTTTGGTACACAAGTAAAAGATAACTTTAATCAGTTTATTGGTTTTGGATTAAGTATCCCTATTTTCAACGGTTTGGCAGTTCGTTCTTCAGTCAGAAGAGCCAAGATAAATTTCCAGAATTCAGTGATCAATGAGCAGCTTGCAAAAAACAATCTTAATAAGGTAATTAACCAGGCAGTTTACGATTTAAGAGCTGCAGAAAAGCGTTATTATTCTACAGAAACAGCTTTTCAATCTTCAAAAGAGGCTTTTAATGTAATTGAGCAACGTTATGCTGTAGGATTGGTAAATTCTTTGGATTATAATCAGGCTCAAACAAACCTAAACAAAGCGCAATTTGATCAAATACAGGCACAATATGATTTTATATTCAGAAGTAAAGTAATTGATTTTTATCTGGGTAACCCTATAACCTTTTAATTAAAACCCCTTTTTCCTTATAATTTAAACATGGCAAAGAAAAATAATACATTAAAATATGTGCTCATTGGAGCAGGAATACTTGTAGTTGTAGCAGTCGCGGGGAATAAACTCGGCTGGTTTGGTAAAAGTGAGGTAACTCAGGTAGCTGTTGAAAAAGTGACAAAGCGTACAATCATAGAAACGGTTTCGGCAAGTGGTAAGGTTCAACCTGAAATAGAAGTGAAACTAAGTGCTGAAGTATCTGGAGAGGTTGTTGAATTACTTGTGAAAGAGGGTGATGTGGTTAAGAAAGGGCAGTTATTATGTAAGGTTCGCCCGGATGTTCTGCAGTCAGGTTTTGATCGTGCAGTGGCTTCATTAAATAGCCAGAAGGCATCTCTGGCAAGCACGCAGCAGCAGTTAAAGCAGGTAGAGGCTAATTTTGCGAATACCACTGCCAAGTACAAACGTAATCAGGAACTTTTTGCTAAAAAAGTGATCTCTGCAGCTGAATTTGATGCAGTTAAAGCCGAGTATGAAGGTTCAAAAGCAAGCCTTGAATCAACACGTCAGAATGTGGTAGCTTCAAGATTTGGTGTAGAGCAGTCTAATGCTGTAGTAAAAGAAGCAGGTGCAAATTTAGCAAAGACTACCATCAATGCTCCTGTTGACGGAGTTATATCCAAATTATCTATTGAATTGGGAGATCGTATCCTTGGTACTTCCCAAATGGCGGGTACGGAGATTATGAGAATTTCAAACCTGAGCTCAATGGAAGTGAGTGTAGATGTGAATGAAAGTGATATAAACCGTGTATCAGTTGGTGATTTAGCTGATATTGAGGTAGATGCTTTTCAGAATCAGAAATTTAAAGGAGAAGTTACAGAGATCGCAAGTTCTTCAAGTGTTGTTGGAACATCAACAGATCAGGTTACCAATTTTACAGTAAAGGTTCGAATTTTACCAGAATCTTATGCTAAACTTGTACGTTCTGATGCTGCAAATCCTTCGCCATTCCGTCCGGGATTGTCTGCTACAGTAGATATTCAAACGGAACAATTTTCTGGAATTGCCGTCCCTATCCAGTCTGTAACTACCCGTGAAAAGAAAAAAGAAGAGAATCAAGCTGAAAAGGGAGCTAAACCAGCTACAGCCAAGGATGAAAAGGAAAAAGTAAAAGATACCGAACCTGTAAAAGAATATGTATTTGTATACAATGCAGGTAAGGTTAAACAGGTTTTAGTGACCACAGGAATTCAGGATGACACCTATATTTTGATAAAATCAGGATTAAAAGGTGGAGAAGAAGTGATTTCTCTTCCATTTACAGCAATTTCCAAAACCTTAAAGGATAGTGCCATGGTTGAAAAAGTAGATAAGGAAAAACTTTTTGCTGGCGAAAAGAAAAACTAATTTCTAAGAAATTCCTAACTTGTCCCGTCTACAACATTATTGTGGACGGGATTTTTATTATGTCGCATACTCAAAATAAGATAGCAGTTGTTGGAGGTGGTAGCTGGGCTACAGCTATTGTAAAGATATTGTCTGATAATCTTATTGATAAGGAAATTTACTGGTGGATGCGTAATGATAATGCAATAGAACATATTTGCAGGTACAACCATAATCCGAATTACTTGAGTTCTGTCCAGATCAAGGTGCCGGATGAGAACATTAGCTCTGATCTGAAATCGATTATTGCAGTATCTGACTTAATCCTTCTCAATGTTCCTGCCGCTTTTCTGAAAGAAGCGCTGAAAGATATTAGTTCGGATGATCTGAAAGGCAAAAAGATAATATCGGCCATTAAAGGAATAGTTCCTGATGAAAATATGATCATCGGTGAATTCATGAATCAGCATTACCATATCCCTTTTAGTGATATTATTGTGATCAGTGGCCCATGCCATGCTGAAGAAGTTGCCCTTGAAAAATTATCATACCTGACTATTGCTTCGCAGGATAGTACCTTAGCTGCTCATTTTGCTTCAATGCTAAATACACGATACATTAAAACCAATGTTTCGGATGATATTTACGGTACTGAGTACGCAGCGGTCTTAAAAAATATTTATGCAGTTGCTAGTGGAATCTGCCGCGGTATTGGATACGGTGATAATTTCCAGTCGGTTCTTATCTCTAATGCTATCCGTGAGATTGAAAGTTTTGTTAATGCTGTTCACCCAATCGACAGGGATATTAAAGAGTCAGCTTATCTTGGCGATTTAATGGTAACTGCTTACTCACAGTTTAGCCGTAATCGTACTTTTGGGAATATGATAGGGAAGGGCTATACAGTTACTTCAGCCCAGCTTGAGATGAACATGATCGCTGAAGGTTATTACGCAGTTTATTGTCTGCATCAGATCAACAAAACATATAAAGTAAATATGCCTATTTGTAGGACAGTTTATGCAATCCTTTATGAAAGGCATTCACCCCAGCTTGAGATGAAATTATTGTCAGAGCAGCTGACGTGAGTATTAGTTGGTTAGTTAGTTGGTTAGTAATTAGTTGGTTAGTAATTAGTTGGTTAGGCTTACGACATCTGAATATTAATGTAAGTTGTCAGTCATCAGACACCAGTTGTCTCAAAAGCTAAAAGCCAAAAGCAGAAAGTCAAAAGCAGAAAGCAAATCGTGCAATCTCACATCTCATACTTCATACTTCATACTTCATACCTCATACTTCATACCTCATACTTCATACCTCTCAAAAGCTAAAAGCAGAAAGTCAAAAGCCGAAAGCTAAAAGCAAATCGTGTAATCTCAGACATCAGATCTCAGACATCAGATCTCATACTTCAGACCTCTAAAAAGCCAAAAGCTAAAAGCAGAAAGCAAATCGTGCAATCTCATATTTCAGACCTCAGTCCTCTCAAAAACTAAAAGCTAAAAGCAGAAAGTTGTAAGTTTTAAGTTGTAAGTAATAAGTTAAAAGCAAATCGTGCAATCTCATATTTCATGATTCAGACCTCATACCTCAGATAACAGACAACTGATAACAGACAACCCAATTATTGGATCCTGGTTAAAAAAAAGAAGCAAAAACTCAGGTTTTAACCCAGTCTTTACTCCTTATACTTTACTCTTTATACTTTTAGATGCGTCTGCGTCTTTCTCCGCTTCCGCCTTCACGACGTCCGCCAGCGCTATTGCCGCCGCCACGATCTTCACGGCGTTTGCCTGAGAAGTCGCGGAAACCACCACCACCGCTACCACCACCTTCACGACGTCCACCACCGCTTCCACCACGGTAACCACCTCCACCTCCACCGCCACGGTAACCTCCACCTCCACCACTTCCGCGGTATGAACCACCACGTTCGCTGCTTCCGCCTTCACGGTCGCCGGCCAGTTCTATCCGTACATCTCTGCCTTGAAAATCAACGGATTTAAATCCCTCAATAACCTGATTTACTGCAGATTCTTCAACTTCAAAGAAAGTGAATACACCTTTTAAATCTATTTTACCAACGCTTTTTCCGCTGATCTTAGTATTGTTGCAAATAAAGCCCAACATATCTCCACGAGTGAAATCATCAACTGATCCCAGATTCATAAATAAACGGGTGTATCCCGGACTTGTACTTGACTTGAATGAACGATCGCCGCGTTCTGAACGATCACCTCTTTCTGTACGCTCATAGCCACGATCATCACTAGAAACGTTCAGATCAGGTGCTTTAGAATAATATTCTAGGAATCGGTTGAATTCAAGAGAAGCAAATCGTTTGATGATGGCTTCTTTATCCAGATCTTTAAATTCATCCATTATACGTGGAATGTATTGTTCGATCTGTTCCTCATTCACTTCAACATTATGAACCTTGTGGATCATTGCAAATAATTGCTTTTCGCAAACATCAAATCCAGTTGGAATTTCAGCTTTTGTAAACTGCTTTCCAATGGAACGTTCGATGTGACGAATCTTACCAAGTTCTTTTGAGTTGATGATCGCGATAGAAATACCGGTTTTCCCCGCACGTCCAGTACGGCCGCTTCGGTGAGTATAATTTTCAATCTCATCGGGTAATGAATAGTTGATAACGTGTGTTACGTCATTCACGTCAATACCCCTTGCTGCAACATCAGTTGCAATTAATAATTGAAGACTACGCTCGCGATAGCGCTTCATAACTTTATCACGTTGTTGTTGTGATAAGTCGCCATGCAATGCATCCGCATTGTAGCCATCTTTCATCAATGACTCAGCAATTTCTTGAGTTTCAATTTTGGTACGGCAAAATACTATCCCGAAAATTTCAGGATTGAAATCTACGATTCGCTTAAATGCGGAGTATTTATCACGCGCTTTTACGATATAATATTCATGTTCGATATTGACATTTCCGGTATTTTTAGTACCCATGGTCAGCTCGAATGGATCTGTCATGTATTTCTTTGCAATTCTGCGAACTTCATTTGGCATGGTTGCCGAGAATAACCAGGTTTTTTTGTCATTAGGAGTAGTTGACAAAATACTGTCAATATCTTCCTGAAAACCCATGTTAAGCATCTCATCTGCCTCGTCAAGTACTACAAATTGAACCTGACTGAAATTAATTGCTTTCCGATTAATGATATCAAGCATACGGCCTGGAGTGGCCACAACAATCTGTACACCACGCTTGATTTGGCGTAACTGATCTGAAATGTTAGCACCGCCATAAACAGCAACGACTTGAACGTCTTTCATGTTTTTGGCGTAGTTTTTTATATCGCTGGTGATCTGCAAACAAAGTTCACGAGTGGGACAAAGAATTAGCGCTTGTGGATAATTTTCTTCAAAATCCAATAATTCTAATAGGGGGAGGCCGAAGGCTGCCGTTTTACCGGTTCCTGTTTGAGCTAATCCGACAAAATCGTTGCTGCCTGAAAGTAATACCGGGATAGATTGTTCCTGGATTGGTGTGGGATTTTCGAATCCCAGTTCAGTAATGGCATTAACAATATCATGACGGATACCCAAGGTACTAAATGGGTTCATGATAATTTATAAATGCTCACAGCCTTATTGCTGAAAGCGCCGCAAAGGTAAGGTTTTAATTTGGCATTTTATTATAAAGCTATAATGATGGGGTTTTATGATTGGAATTATTGGATATAACGCTTTGCCATTATTTAAGAGTTGATTTCATATTAAATACAAACTAGTATGTCTTATGCTTGGTGGTACCCACCAAGCACGTATAATTTCATTCCGCTCATAGCCCCTGGGGCCTTAC
>CAMDQV010000129.1 GCA_945906015.1 Pedobacter schmidteae
TGGTGGTGTATCCAATCAGAATGCATTAAAATTATTACAGGCAGGAGCAAATGTACTTGTTGCAGGTAATTCAGTCTTTTCGGCTAGTGATCCTATTATAGAAATAGCTGCACTAAAGAATTTAAACCCAGATTTGTAAAGGGCATAACACTAATTGAATGTGAAGCAAAAACAACGACTACTCTCAGGTGTTCACGCTATGAAGTCGAATTTTGGGGAATTAGTCAATGTAGCTTGCATTTTTATTTTTTTTCTTTTAATATTAATTTCAAATATCCTATCAGCTCAAAACCTTACAGTAATTAAAGGAGTGATTACTTCTGAAAAGGGCGAGTTATTGACTGGGGTTACCGTTCAGGTTAAAAATACCCGATTAATAACTCAAACTAACAGGGATGGTGAGTATTTCTTAAGTAAAGTTCCAGTCAATAGTAATTTAATTTTTAGCAGGTTAGGATTTAAGGATTTAAGCCTTGAATTCGAACTTATTGTGGATAAGGAAAATATTAAAAATATTATATTAACCACTGATATACAGTCACTTGATGAAGTTCATATAACTGAAAAATTCAATTCTAGTAATTCAATTAATTTAGAGTCTGCTAAGTTTTCAGCCTTTCCAAATACATCGGGAAGCTTCGAAAGTTTTATAAAGAATATGCCTGGAGTTTCAGGAAATAATGAGCTTAGTTCTCAGTATTCAGTCAGAGGTGGAAATTTTGATGAAAATCTGGTTTATTTGAATGATGTAGAAATATACAGACCAATGCTGATTAGATCTGGTCAGCAGGAGGGGCTTGGTTTTATAAATCCTGATCTGGCAACCAGTACTTTATTTTCTGCAGGTGGTTTTGAAGCAAGATATGGTGATAAATTATCATCAATTCTGGATGTTCGTTATGGTAAACCAGATAGTTTATCGCTTGAACTGCAAGCAGGTTTTATTTATACTTCTGCAGCCTTGAAATTGCCCTTAAAAAATGGTTTTTTTTTAGCAGGTTTAAGAAGCAAGAAAAATCAGAGCTATTTAGGGCGTCAGAATTTAATTGGTGATTATCACTCTAGATTTTCAGACTATCAGTTCCTTTTGAGGCAAAATATATCCTCAAAGCTCAATTTATCATTTTTTGGACTATATAATGGTGGAGAAGTCAGGGTAAGGCCAGATAAGAGAATAACCGAATTTGGTACTTCTGATGATGTATTAAGGTTATTTGTTAATTATGATGGTGAAGAGAGCAGCAATTACAAAGCCTTAAATAGTGCATTAACATTTTCGTATAATGTTACTAATAGCCTGAATTTTAAATGGATAAATTCTGTGGCTTCCATTAATGAGGAAGAGCAGGCAAACTTATTGGGTTGGTATTCATTTAATGAAAAGCAAGGTGGAGGTCTGAGTCAAACAAATAGTGGAAGTTTATTAGGAATGGGCTCCAATCAGACATTTTTTAATAATTATTTAAAATCGCTGATCTACAATACTGAATTACGAATATATAAACAAGTAAACAGCTCTTTTATCGAGATGGGTATGCGCTTGCAGTCTGATCAAATTGATGATCGCTTAGATGAATATATAGCAGTAGATACCAGTGGTTATTCATTTCCAGATAAGGGAAACTGGATGTATTCAGGCCTTATTAATCAGCAAAATTTAGTAAACATCCAGCGAATTAGCGGTTTTATTCAAAACACCTTCAACCTAATGCCCAACTTAATGATGGCCGCAGGAGCGAGGCTTAATTATAACACTTATTCTAAAGAAAATATGATCAGTCCGAGGGTATCCTTTATGTATAACCCAGGGCACAGCGATCAATTACTCTTGCGATTTTCTGCCGGAACTTACAATCAAGCTCCATTTTATCGAGAGATTAAAAATTACAATGGTAGCCTGAATGCTGCTGCAAGAGCGCAAAGATCATTTCAGTTTATTACAGGTACTGATTATAAATTTAAAGGCCTAGGAACAAATTTAAAATTCAGTTCTGAAATTTACTACAAGGTACTAAGCAGAATAACCCCTTATAAAATTGAGGATCTAAAGATCAGATATCTTGCAGATAAAACTTCAAAGGGCTATGCTGCTGGTGCAGACTTAAGTATTTATGGCAATTTTGCTAAGAATTTAGAATCTACATTCCGATTATCAATTATGAAAACTGAAGAAGATATTAAAGATGATTTTTATCTTTCAAAGAATTTATCAGGAAACCAGATTATAATTAAGCCTGGGTATCTAAAAAGACCGACAGATCAATTATTCAATATAGGAATGATGTTCCAGGATCGATTAATACAAAATCCAACCTATAAAGTACACCTAAACTTAGTCTATTCTTCTTCATTACCTGTTGGTCCACCAGGACCTGCCCGCCATACCGATGTATTTAAAATTCCGTCCTATAAACGCGCAGATATTGGTTTTTCAAAAGATTTAGCTGATCCGGAAGGAAAAAGAACGTCGGTTTTTATTAAAAAATATTTTCAGAGCCTAAGCCTTCATGCAGAACTTTTCAACCTGTTAAATTTCAAGAATACCACCTCGTATTTATGGTTAAATGATAATATGAACCATCAATATGCTGTACCAAACTATCTCACTTCAAGGATGTTTAACTTCCGAATGATCGCAAAGTTGAAATTAGGTAATTAATTTGTCATCTAATCTCAACAAGCTCTAAAAACCTATCAGGTGTCAAATTATTCTGTTATTTTTATGGCATAAATTTTAAATATGACACATAATTTTGGTGCAGGTCCCTGCGTTTTACCACAAGAAGTTTTCAAGCAAGCCTCACAGGCTGTTCTTGAATTTAACGGTACAGGTTTATCTATACTTGAGATATCACACCGTACTCCTGAATTTGAAGCTGTAGTTGATGAAACAATTCGTTTAGTTAAAGAATTATTAACTATTCCTGAAGGATATTCAGTTGTTTTAATACAAGGAGGAGCAAGTTTACAATTTTCTATGGCCCCAATGAATTTATTAGCTGAAGGCCAAACAGCCGCTTATCTAAATACAGGAATTTGGGCAACTAAAGCTTTGAAAGAAGCTAAAATATTTGGAAATGTAAATGTAGTTGCCTCATCAAAAGATGATAATTTTTCATTTATTCCTAAAGATTTTGAAATACCTTCAGATTCTGCCTATTTTCATTATACCTCAAATAATACCATTTATGGAACTGAATTATTAACTGTTCCTTCAACTTTAGTTCCTGTTGTTTGTGATATGTCTTCAGATATATTCAGTAGAGTTATTGATATTTCACAATTTGGTTTAATATACGCCGGTGCTCAAAAAAATATGGGACCAGCAGGCGTAACGCTTGTTATTGTAAAAGATGAAATATTAGGTAAGATCGATAGAAAAATTCCTTCAATGCTAGATTACCAGGTTCAGATTGATGGTGGATCTATGTACAATACACCTCCCGTATTTTCTATTTATGTTTCTATGTTAAATCTTCGCTGGTTAAAATCTAAAGGCGGTGTATCAGAAATTGAAAAAGAAAACATAGCTAAATCTGAAGCACTTTACAAAGAAATTGATCGTAACCCTTTATTTAAGGGTACTTGTAACATCGAAGATCGTTCTAGAATGAATGTTTGTTTCGTTATGGAGAATCCCGAATTGGAAAAGCCATTTCTGAAGTTTGCAGAAGATCGCAATATAATCGGAATAAAAGGACATAGAAGTGTTGGTGGTTTTCGTGCATCCATGTATAATGCATTACCAATAACCAGCGTACATACACTGATTGATGCAATGCAAGAATTTGCAGAAAAGTGTCGTTAAAAATGAATTGATTTTATGCTGATGGGCAGTATAATTCATTTCTGTTTATATTAAAATATCAATAATTATAACACCAAAAAATTCAATAATTTATGTTTCGTATACTCGCCAATGACGGCATTGATCCAATCGGTAAAGAATTATTAGAGAAAGCAGGTTTTCAGGTTGATACCAATCATATTCCTCAGGCAGAACTTTCAGAAGGTTTAAAAAACTATGATGCAATTACAGTTCGTAGTGCAACTAAAGTCAGGAAAGAACTAATAGATGTATGTCCGAATATAAAATTGATTGGTCGTGGTGGGGTAGGTATGGATAATATTGATGTGGATTATGCTCGTGAAAAGGGGCTGGCAGTTGTAAATACTCCGGCTGCATCCTCTCTTTCAGTTGCCGAATTAGTATTTGCACATCTTTTTACTGGTATTCGCTTTTTACAAGACTCTAACCGTAAAATGCCTGTTGAAGGTAATACCAAGTTTAATGACCTAAAAAAAGCATATGCAAAAGGAATAGAGCTTCGTGGTAAGAAAATGGGTATCATTGGTTTCGGTCGTATCGGACGCGAAACGGCCAAAGTTGCATTAGGCCTAGGAATGGATGTTCTTGCTTATGATCTTTTTCAAATCCCTTCTCAACTTGAACTTGTTCTTAGTGGAAATGTTCGTGTTAATTGCCCGATAAACGCAGTTAGTGTAGAACAATTAATAAAAGAATCTGACTTCATTAGCCTTCATGTTCCATTTTCAGAAAAACCTGTTCTTGGAAAAGAAGAGTTTGCTATGATGAAAGATGGTGTTGGAGTAGTTAATTGCTCAAGAGGTGGGACCATTGATGAAGATGCTCTTTTAGAAGCATTAAAAACTGGTAAAATAGGTTTTGCAGGTCTTGATGTTTTTGATAATGAGCCAAATCCTCGAAAGGATTTGTTATCTCATCCCAATGTTTCATTAACTCCGCATATTGGAGCCTCAACCAATGAAGCTCAAGAAAGAATAGGTACTGAATTAGCTAATTTGATCATTGACTTTTTTAAAAATAGCAAGGAGTAAAAACAGCTCCTCAAGCTTAATTTAATATATAAAAGAAAACACGGTCATTATGGCCTCCCAAATCTACTGGGTTGGATATTAAGTATGATTTGGGCTTATTAATTAGCCAAATAAACTAATCTTTAATCAAGTTGATAGCTGAGTCCCTTCTTTGCAATTTCAACCTGGTAATTCTCATCAATTAAAGAATTACTGAGGCTTTCCATCGAATTTATTTCTCCATGAACCAGAAATACCTTCTTTAATTTTGCTGGATGTTGCTGCTTAACAAAATTCACCAGATCATTATGATCGCCATGTCCACTAAATAGATCTGTTTGCTTAATTGTTGCAAAAACTGACAACTCCCTATGTCTTAAATTTATAACAGGATCTCCACGAAGTAAACGATGTCCTAAAGTTCCTTTTGCACAATATCCAATAAACAGAATGGTACAATAGTAATTTGAAATATTGTAATACAAATGATCCTGAATACGGCCGCCTTCAAGCATACCAGCAGACGAAATAATGATGCAAGGTTCATAATAGTTAGATATAGCTTTACTTGCATTCATATCCTGAATATAGTCAAGATTATCAAAGTCAAACTCATCGCCTGAACTTCTATAAAATTCCTGAGCTTCCTGATTCACCAGATGATGGTGTTTTCTAAATATATCAGTTGCATAGCTAGCCATAGGACTATCTACAAATACTTTAATTTTAGGTACTAATCCTTTACTGAATAGTTTATTAAGTGAATAAACCAATGCTTGGGTACGACCTACGCTGAATGCTGGAATTATCAATCTTCCTGGTGATTTTACACAAGCCTCATTCACAGTTTCAGTTAATAATTGTTCAACGCTGATTGTTGATTTATGCATTCTGCCGCCATAGGTAGACTCGCAAACAAGATAATCAACTTCAGGAAGTGGTTCAGGATCCTGTAAAACAGGATAATTTTTTCTGCCAATGTCTCCACTAAAGGCAATTGTTTTCTTTACTCCATGCTCTTCAATTGTCAAAACCGCTGCTGCAGCACCTAAAAGATGTCCTACTGGAATAAATGTTAGGCTGATTTGCCCGTTAATCCGAAAAGCCTTATTGAAAGAAATCGTAACAAAACGATCAACAGTTTCCATTACATGCTTTTGAAGATAAAGAGGTTTAGGCCCC
>CAMDQV010000130.1 GCA_945906015.1 Pedobacter schmidteae
TTATTAACCTCTGATTACCTATCTGTTAGAGGTACAGATTCTGATTGCAACTCATTTTCAGGATCATCCTTTAAAGAAGGTTGTTCTACCATTAGGTAAGGCACATTAAAAGTATCTACCTGCTTTCTGGATTGAAGCCTGCTTTCAACTTTTTCTATTAACTCACGTTCATCAATTTCACCATCGATACGAATGGAGCCATTTATTATCGCTCCAGGTTCGATTATAATAGATCTGGCCAAAATATTTCCGGCAATATTGGCTGTACTTTTTATCTCTGCATATTCAGACGAACGAATATCACCTGACACAATACCACTAATAATACAAGAACGAGATATAATATTTCCTGAGATTTCTGAAGCGGAAGTGATATTTACCTCTTTTAGAGAAAAAATATTGCCAAATAACTTTTCATCAAGCATAATTGAACTTGCTGAAATAAAATTATCATCTACCTTAATAATCGTAGTATGAAAATCTGCGACAATCTCTTTTTTAGTTACTTTTCTACCAAAAATATTCTTGATAAAATCTACTGTCTTAATCATCATTTTAAGATTTATATAGGGTTAAGGCATTAAAAAAAATAAATACAAATTCAAGGTTTCTTTTTAGAAAAAACTTACGCATACTCAGAAAAAAAGCACTCTTTTTAAAACTGAAAAGTAGCGGTCAAATCAGAAATAACATAAAAAAACATACCTTATTATTATAAGTATTGCCAATAAATAATTTATAAAAATGACAAAATGTTTTAATAAAACATTATAAAAAATGTAATTTAGCACATTAAAATATTCCCTTTTGGAAAGAATACTTTTAGAATTTAACAACAATCATGTTTTCAAAATCAGACTTCAGTACTGTATTAATTGTTGGTTCTAACAAAGGTGAAACCAAATCTCTGCGTGTTAAAACAAAACACATTAATAGATTAAGGCATTATGCATTTTCGATTGTAATTGCCTTAGTATTACTTGCAGGAACAATCGTTTTTCTTTCAATGGAGATCAGTAAAAAGGAAAAAGAAAAGATTGCTTATACTAGAGAAATTGCTCGATTGAAAGGTCAGATTCCTGCACCTGCCGACACCGTACAAGCACGAAACTATATTCAGAGCATTGAAAATAAACTTAAAAAGATCAATGAATACCTCAAAAAAAGAGGTATAAAAGGATTTGCAGTAAGCAATATAGGTGGAAATGACCAGGCTGTTGATGAGCTCAGTTTAGAAGATACCTATGCTTTATATGACGATCGACTAAAAGAGATACTCATGGGTGTAGCTTTTACCCCAATAGGTTACCCTGCTAATTATATTATTAATTCAACCTTTGGTTATCGCAGCGATCCGGTAAAAAGAGGAAGAGTTGAATTTCATGCTGGCCTTGATTTTAAAGGCAAAAGAGGAGATGCAGTAAAAAGCACTGCCGATGGCAAAGTAATCCTTGCCGGCTGGTTTCAGGGATATGGAAAATGTATCCGAATTCGTCACAAAAACAATCTTGAAACTTTATATGGACATTTATCGAAGATCAATGTAAAGCAAGGCCAAGTAGTGAACACTGGCCAGGTTATTGGGCGCGTTGGTTCAACCGGGCATTCAACAGGAAATCACCTCCATTATGAAGTTCGTAAAAATGGCAAACCAGTCAACCCGCGTAAATTCCTGAATTTAAACTAAGCTGATGGCAATTCAAAAACCTACATCAACACCAACTTTGATTAGCAAAGGATGCATTGTTGAGGGAAGAATAGAATCTGATGTTTTTGTCAGAATTGATGGTCATATTAATGGAGATGTTTTTATTGGCGAAGGACTTATCGTCGGAGAAAACGGACTGATTGAAGGCAATGTACATACTCGCGAGATCGTGATTTTTGGGACAGTAAATGGCACAGTAAAAGCCGATTCAATCGCTATTAAAAGCTCCGGAAAAATTCTTGGAGAACTGCATACCAATAGTTTACAGGTTGAAAAGGGAGCGATTTATGTTGGAAGTGTGATCATGAAAAATAATTATACAAAAAAAGAAATTTTCGCTGTTTAACCCAGACAAAACAATCTTTATTATTTTATTGAATGCGTACCAGAATAATAACAATTAAGTATTGTTTTCTTTATAAATTACCTGATTTTAAAATTTGATATTTGATCACTGTTTCATTCATATGATTGAGGCTATAAACAATGAAAATCTAAGCCCTATTTTTAAAAAATAATCTTACAATTACAATAAAATGAAAATTAAAATTCTGTTTATCACCTTATTATTCCTGTCTGGAATTTCTTTAAATGCGCAGCAGGTAAAATCAATAAACCCGTCAAAAAATTCAGATATTCCGCGTCCAAAATTAGTAGTAGGAATTATGGTTGATCAAATGCGCTGGGATTATTTATATCGTTTTTATGAGCGTTATAGTAACGGAGGTTTTAAAAGAATGCTTAATGAAGGATTTTCATGCGAGAATGCTTATATAAACTATATTCCAAGTGTGACCGGCATTGGGCATTCAACAGTATATACGGGCTCAGTTCCTGCAATTCATGGCATAACAGGTAATGAATGGATTATTCAAGCTACCGGAAAAACAATGTACTGCGCAGCCGACTCTACAGTTTCTACAGTGGGTAGTAACTCTGAATCAGCTGGTAAAATGTCGCCAAAAAACATGCTGGTTACGTCTATGACAGATGAGTTGAGACTGGCAACAAATTTTAGATCAAAGGTTATTGCAATTGCATCCAAAGACCGCGGTTCTATCCTGCCGGGAGGCCATACTGCAAATGCTGCATATTGGTATGATGGCGGTTCTGGAAACTGGATCAGCAGTACTTATTATATGAAGACACTTCCATCATGGGTAAGCAAATTTAACGATCAAAAATACCCTGAAAAATATTTGAAACAGGATTGGAATACATTATATCCGATCAATACCTATTTGCAAAGCAGTAAAGACGACGCTCCATATGAAGGTCGATTTGCGGGCATGTCAAGTTCAACATTTCCGGTAAAAACTTCAGAGATGCTAAGCGGCGGTTTGGGACTAATAACCAGTACTCCATACGGCAGCTCACTCACTTTGGATCTGGCAAAAGCAGCTATTGATAATGAAGGCCTAGGTGCTGATGCGATCACAGATTTTCTAGCAATCAGTGTTTCATCACCTGATTATATCGGACACCAGTTCGGTCCGAATTCTATTGAAGTAGAAGACACTTACTTACGCCTTGACCGCGATCTGGCAATATTGTTCAGTCACCTAGACACGAAAGTCGGTAAAGGAAATTACACCGTTTTTCTGACTGCCGATCATGCTGTTCAGCACAATTCTGGATTCCTTGCAGATAACAAGATCAGCACAGGAATTTTTGAAAGTTCGGCGGTATTAAAAAAATTAAATTCTGCTTTATACGCAGAGTTTAAAGTGAAAGACCTTGCACTAAGCTTTAGCAATTATGCAGTAAGTTTTAATAATGAAGCTATTGCAGCAAACAAACTAAGCGAAGATGCCATTAAGAATATCGCAATTGAATTTCTAAAAAAACAAGAAGGTGTTGCTTTCGCCATAGATATTGCAAACGCTCAAAACTCAACAATTCCTGCAGTATACAAAGAAAAGATTATCAATGGCTATCATCCAGAACGTAGCGGGGTAATTCAGATTGTTTTGGAACCGGCTTGGTATTCAGGTTCATCACCAAGATCTACGGGTGCCACCCACGGCACATTGAACCCTGCAGATACTCATATTCCAATGGTATTTATGGGATGGGGTATTAAGCAAGGAAAAACAAATACCTCGTATAATATGACAGATATTGCACCTACCATTTCTGGCCTCCTACATATTCAGGAGCCTAATGGAAATATTGGCAAGGCAGTAATTGAGGCGATGAAATAAGGGACTGAAAATTCAACTAGCATTTTTTTCACGAAAGCAGGTTCTTAAATAGGAATCTGCTTTTTTATTGCCTTTTTTAATGAACTCCTATTCATTAGATAGTATTTCATTTTTATTGTATCTTGTATTCTCAGTGTCATTAGAAAAAGGTTCTATTTATAAAAATTTTAAGTATTTATATTTCTACCCTCTAAGAAAATACCTATTACCAATACCTCAATCAGAAATTGACGTAAACTCTAAAATGACTCAAAATGCCGGATATTAAGCTATAAATTAAAGGATGAGCCTATACTTTTAGGCTCTTTCTTTAATTGAATAACAAACTGAAACAGCATAGTATAAATTAATTATAAAACCAACATGGAAAGATCAACCTTTTTAAAATCCCTAGCGGGAGTGGGTGTAGGTACTTTGGGACTGAGTTCCCTGAGCTCATGTAAAACCGAAGCCTCTGCTTCCTCTGTTAATCCGGATGTTATGCCAGCCCATATTACAGGAGCAGCATTGGATTTTAGTAAGATCAGGCTAGATTTCCCCCGAACAAGGGAGGAAGTCTATATGGATAATGCTTCAACCCATCCGATTAATATTTATACGGCTGCGGCTTTGCATCGCTATGCGGAATGGGCTAAGAATGATGTGGGTGAGCCCTGGTGGCCACAATGGTCAGAGACCCGTAAGGAATGTAAGGATAGCTTTGCCAAACTGATCAATGCAGATCAGGATGAAATCGCTTTTGCAAGAACTACCGTAGAAGCCGAGAATAATATTTTGAATGGGATGGATTTCAAAGGAGGTAATGTGGTGACAACAGATCTTCATTATGCGCCTAGTTTATATGGGTATAAGATGCGTGAGAAACGCGAAGGACTTGAATTAAGGATCATTAAACATAATGACTGGAAGTTTGATGTGAAGGATTTTGAAGGTGTAATTGATAAGAATACCAAATTGGTTGCTATCACGCTCGTTTCAAATGTCAATGGTTTTCTGGTTAAGGATGTTCGGGCAATCGCTGACCTGGCTCATGAAAATGGAGCACTGCTTTATGTAGATATTATTCAGGGTGTAGGTGCAGTACCTGTGGATGTTAAAGCCATGGGTATTGATATGGCCGCCTGTTCTACTTTCAAATGGTTAATGGGTAGTAAAGGATTTGGGTTTATGTATGTCCGTAAAGATTTACAGGACACCAAAGTTCTTCCAACCCAACATCATGGTGCTGTAACTTTTAATTATGGCCCATGGACAGATTCTCCAGATGCTGCATTGGGTGAGATTGATTTTAAACCTACAACAGGTCCGGCGATGTATGAGGTTAGCTATCCCTCATATGAAGGTGTATCCTGTGCCATCACTTCGATGAAATATATCCATACCTTAGGGGTTGAAAATATTCGTAATCATGTTCGTACGCTAACTAGCCGTTTGGCAATAGAAATGCCAAAGATTGGTTATCCTATGGTTACTCCTGAAGATAATGAAAGTCCAATTATTGTTTTCAAAGCTAAGGAACCAGATGAGGTAATGAAAAAACTCCGTGCAGCCAAAATAAATGTGGCCATGCGATTTGGAAATAAGTTGAGACTCTCCCCATCAATCTACAATAACCAGGCTGATATTGACAAGCTGCTCAATACACTTTCCTAGGAAATACTCTTAAAGAGGGATAATGTATCATTATCCCTCTTTAATTATCCTTATATTTCATCTGGTAAAATAAAAAATCACGAGATTGAATACCGAAATAACAATTTTAGTTTTTCCCAGAATAAACCATGAAAAATATTGACAGGCGGGAATTCATATCCGGACTTGCACTTGCAGGAGCCGGAATTGCAACAACTTCATTGCCTGCATTGGGCCTGGGGAAACAGAAATTGACAAGAATTGGCATTATCGGCCTCGACACTTCCCAGGTGACGATGATCATCAGTCATATTAACAATATTCCAGGGCCTGGCTATGATGTCGTACAACCTATTTGGGATTCGTCATTCGAGGGATTCAGGGTTACCGCAGCCTATCCTTATGGCAGTAAAAAAATAGAATCCAGTATTCAACAAATCCCAACCTATGTTGAGAAAATGAAGGAAAATGGCGT
>CAMDQV010000131.1 GCA_945906015.1 Pedobacter schmidteae
CACTCCGTAACCAAGTCCGTTATACTGGCAACGGTGAATTAGGTTATGATGTATATGATGTCTGGTACCAGCCTGAAGATTTATCCCAGCATGTGAGAAAGCAGTAATGATACAATTATCAACCTCAAGATCAGAAAATTTACAGAGTATTCCATTGGAAGTTGGAAATTTATAATAATAAGGATGACCAGGACCTCCTGGGCCGAATGCACGTTTATGATGGTCTAAATAGCGTTTTGGATTTGGACCTTCTAATCGGATGCCACTTATCCTGACATTAGCGCCATTGACCAGAATCATGCCGGGGGTATCTAAACCATCGCTTGTGATTTGTGCGCCTTCTGAGTCATTTTCACCTCTATTACTTGCCATTGTAACTCCCTCCGGAATTTTAAGTATGATCTTATCCATATAGATAAAGGTGGTCATGTCTATGATCTTATCTCCGGGGATGAACACTACCTGCCCTGCTTTGGCTTTTGCCAATGCCTCAATCAGTGATTCAAGGCTATCTACCGTATAATCGCCTGAAGTAATTATATTTTTACAACCTTTACCACCACCGATTGGTCCGGTTTCATCCGCTTTGGCACCATAAATGGAATCTCCAATTTTTTTCCAGGTAGGTTTATCCTTTTTTACAGAATCAAATTCTGAATTTAATTCAGCTCCTAAAGCCGAATTGCCAATGTTTAGTGCAGCTAATGAACTAATTGAAGCTGCCGCTACAAATTGTCTTCTGTTAATTTTATTTGTTGTCATATTTTTTAAAAAAAATGATTAATAGTTGAATCAGGAAACTTTCCCGTCGGCATAAAGATTATTGGTGGTATATGTTTTTTCTTCAGCTCTTACAGCTGAGCTTGCATTCTTATGAGTAGGCATCCAGTTATGGTGTACATCACATTTATCCTGAGGTACTCCTCGGATCACAACAGCCATTAGAGGGCCCAGAAAGGTATTATTGTATATCTCTATGGTAGTTCCTGCAATGGTTGTATTGTCTTTACGGTCGCGGCCGCCGTGCATGTCAAAGTTATGTTGTAATGAAATACCTAATTCCACATTATTGCGTGCAATATATCCGCAGCCGGGACTACCAGTACCGGCCAATGAATGCTTGTTTTCATTGAACTGATTAAATTCTATGATTGAACTTGCCTTATCATGGCTCACTCCGTAACCAAGTCCGTTATACTGGCAACGGTGAATTAGGTTATGATGTATATGATGTCTGGTACCGGCCTGAAGACTTATCCCAGCACGTGAGAACGCAGTTATGATACAATTATCAACCTCAAGATCAGAAAATTTACATAGTATTCCACTGGAAGTTGGAAATTTATAATAATAAGGATGACCAGGACCTCCTGGGCCGAATGCACGTTTATGATGGTCTAAATAGCGTTTTGGATTTGGACCTTCTAAACGAATACCACTTATTCTGACATTAGCGCCATTGACCAGAATCATGCCTGGGGTATCTAGACCATCACTTGTGATTCGTGCTCCCTCTGATCCATTATACCCTCTATCGCTTGCCAATGTAACTCCTTCTGGGATATTAAGTATGATTTTATCGATGTAGATAAAGGTTGTCATGTCTATGATCTTATCTCCGGGGATGAACACTACCTGCCCTGCTTTGGCTTTTGCCAATGCCTCAATCAGTGATTCAAGGCTATCTACTGTGTAATCGCCTGAGGTAATTATATTTTTATAACCTTTACTACCACCGATAGGCCCGGTTTCATCCGCTTTGGCACCATAAATGGAATCTCCAATTTTTTTCCAGGTAGGTTTTTCCTTTTTTACAGAATCAAATTCTGAATTTAATTCAGCGCCTAAAGCCGGATTGCCAATGTTTAGCGCAGCTAATGAACTAATTGAAGCTGCCGTTACAAATTGTCTTCTGTTAAAATTTTTTGTTGACATGTTATATGTTTTATTTGTTAGAAGACCATTCGTTATGAGCTGGAATAGAAAAAGAATCACCTTCCTCAAATTCATAGATGTAGTTGGCATATGGATCTTTTGAATTTTGCGCTACAGGATTTTTCAAGCCGATGGCAAAAGTTATTGGACCGCATTCAATTTTACTGTATTTACCCTCACGCTTAATGCTTTTGATGGTATACGTTGCATCTCTTTCGCCTTTATTGGCAATAATAAGTTGTTCGCCGTTTAGGCTGCCATTTTCTGGCAGGATTTGATCTACAAGTACCCACCCGCTGCCTGAAGGATTCTTATTCATCTTAATTATTTTGCCCCTGATATTTCCACCTGATTTCAAGTTTAGATTTTCATGATTCAGTGAACTTCCATTAATAATTAATGATTTCACTACCTGGCCTTTCTGTTTTCGTAGATAGCCTATGTTCCCACTCATGCTGATGTTATTTGGCAGTTTCATCAATTTTTCTGATTCGGCATTGTACAATACATAATCAATATTACCATTGATGTGTTCAATTTCAAGTGCAATCTGCAACTCATCTCCATTATCAATACGTTTTACAGATTTAATAAATGGTTTTTCCTTATAAGGCTCAAATACTGAAATGAAAGTGCTATTCAGGTTTTCGCCTTTGCGGTGCAAGAGCACATAACCCAGTTTTTTTGGATTGCCTGGTTTATTTTGAGGAGGGTCTCCGTCTGCTAGAGCAATATCATCTGACTGTGTTAAGGAATGCATTCTAAGGTGTATATTTTCATCTGCTCTTAATCCCCTGTAACCGGTCTCAACTTTCCAGTCAAGCATGATTTTTGCAGGTGGATTCAGGTCTCTTTTTACATTATAGAAAAATGAATAACCTCTAGGAAATCCATTTGCAGAAGCACCTTTTTCAACCAACTCACCGGCATAGGTTCCGGTTTTTTGTTCTGTTAATTGAAGGCCGGTATTGGTAATATCTCCCGGCGGACCATGGAAGCTATATAAATGATCTTGTCCTCCAGAAACTTTAAAAATGTCAATTGCATAGGCATTACTGTCGGCACCCGCATCAATTAAAAACATGGTTCTTTTGTATTCATTGAGGTCAGGATAGGCCGTTTTACCGTCAAGTTCAAATACTCCAAAGCCCTTTAATTGCTTAAATAGTTTGGTATGCCCACCCCATACTTCTTTTTGAGGCTGCTCATTTACAAATACCAGATTATGAGCAACAGTACTGCCTGTCCAATCTGTGTTACTAGGCATTTTAGTAGCAAATTCAGGATATCCATGATCCGGTGCAAGCCACTTTCCAAAGGCTAGAAGGTCAAAGTTCATCAGATCAGGATGTGCATGCATAATCGTTCTGCCATAATTATTAGCTATGGCTACTCCGCTATTTCCGCGTCCATTTTCAAGTAATGCCAGTCCGAAACCACTCATCAGATAACCTCCTTCAGCTCTTACTCCAGCTTTTTCACCGATCCTTTGTATCTCTTTGCTGATTGCGTCGGGATCAGCAGAAAATAGATCTCTTCCAAGCTTATCTGCTGAATTATTATTGGCATTATAAGCAGCCTTTGCAAATTCCGGATCTTTGGTAAAGGTATAACCCTTTGCAATGAATTTCGGATCTGCATAAGCATTGCTAACTGCGCCTGTTGCACCACTGTCGCCCATATTAGGAATGGCTATTCCTAATGCTGCCATACGGTAAGCTACAAGAAAGGTCGTATTAAACTGAGGGAATTCCTTAATGATATTATGTTTTGTATAAGCTGAATATCCTTGCAAGCGCTCTGCAACCTGTGTTACTAGTCTTCCCCAGATCAGCGCATATCCGGGAGCTCCTTCGTTTGAGGTTCCATCTCTATCAAAAGTAGTTATCATCAAGCCTGGTATGTTTCCTCCAGCAGCAGCAAATACCCAGTCGAGCCATAAATTACTTTCCGGTTGCAAATCGAGGGCAATTGCGCAGGTTGCTAGCGTTAACTGATGCATTCCCTGATTACCTCTGATATGGGTTGACAACACAGCTTTGTATGCCGTTCTTAGAAGTCCGTCATCGATATTTTGAATTAACAATGCCCTGTTTCCTTTAGTTCCAATAGTATATTTTTCGGATTGCTTTTTCAGGAAGTTGAATAATTCGTTGTTGTCAATAGTGCCGCTTATAATTTTATCATACGAGTCAGCTAAAGATGTGATGATCTGGGTTTCCCAGATCGAGCCATGTATTTTACCCATATTGCGTCCACCGTCTGAATGATACCAGCCCTTATCGGCATAAGGTTTCCAGTCCATTTCCGGATAAACATCAGCGATACGGTCTAAAAGGATGGCTGCTTTGCGGGCATATTTTTTATCGCCACTGTAGAGATAAGCATCAGCCAATATGCTTAATCCAGAACTGATATAGTCCCACTTTTTCCAAACATAATAGCCTATAAATTTATGAGAACGACCGTTTTGATCGATATAACCAAATCCGTCATCTACGCCATATTTATGCAATGGGTCTTTAGGGTTGGGGTGTGCTTCATTGAATAATAAGGTTTTATCGCCTTTTGAGGCATCAAACTGCCCACGTTCATCAATTGCACTGGCGTAAAATTTACCAAAATCATTGGTAGGGAACACACTTTTGCAAGAAGGGCAGGTTAACTTCCATGGCTTATCTTCAAATTCAGGATTATAAGGATAATTACCATATTTAAGTACCTCCATGCCACACTTCAAACATCCTAGTAATTTAGGCCCCTTGGCAACTCTGTCAAGGGTAACATCGATACAGCGTGGTGTATTTTGTCCGGGCACCATCGCCCATAGGTAATCATCGCTTTTGGAAACCCATGGTTCAGCTTTTTTGATTGCAAGGGTCTTTAATTCGCGTGCCCAGTCATGTTTTTGGGTGTTATTTTGAAGGTTGTTTATTTTTTCGCGGGTATAAAATCCTCCATACTGCCTTTGGGCATGCACGTTGATTGAAAGGGCCGATAAAATAAGAATGCTTAGTGATAAGGAAACTATTCGTTGCATAGATATTTTGAATTTATTCAGAGAAAATATTATTTAATTTCATTTTAGTTTATAACTCATGAGATGAGATCCGCTAACAAAGAAAATTCTACCATCGGCATAATCACCTCCTGCCTTGATCGGCCTTGGTGCTGTTGCAATTAATTTCATTTCATAGCTATTAGGTATAACTTGTACGATAGCTCCCTGGCCAAAAAGAATATATAATCTTCCTGCTGGCCCATTGACAAAGATCCTGGGGCTCTGCTCTGCGGTTGTAGGACCATATTCAGCGGCTATATCTTTGGTATGGGTTATTTGTTTAGATTTTGGGTCGAAAACGAAAAACGTTTTTTTATCGGCAATACCATAAACTAAACCACCGGGCATCAAACGCATTTCACTGTATTCTTGAGTACCAGGGAATGCGGCAAACTGCCATTCTATTTTCTTGCTTGCCATATCCATGATGTATAGCAAAGCTTCTTTTGCTTTCTTTTCACCGCCTGTACCGGGCGATGTAGTTGTGCCACCTAAAAGTTTACCATCAGGTAAAGGAACCAGGCTCATACTGCTTTGGTTAATAACTACAGCCGAGTCTGTTAAAAGGACTTTGGTTTTAGCTTCATTATCATAAAATAACAAGCCACCACCTGTAGCACCATACTGAGGAGTACCTCCCATGATGATCGTTTTCTGGTCGGGATGCGAAATGATACGATATGGGCGGATAATTATGGGCGATACGGTAGTTAAGTGAATCGGATTGGATGTTTTGTTGTTGAGAATAGTAGCTATCCATGGTTTGTACGGATCCCACTCAATCAGATGGCCACCTGAATAGACGCCAAAATACACTTTTTTGTTCTGGTTGACTAGCGCATTGAACTGTCCTAAAGCTGCCCGATTGATCCATTTATCATTTTTAAGATCGTAATTAAAAAATCGCATTGGGAATGCTGTTCCGCCAACTATTGTCCCATCAGGTGCGGTTCCAATACCCATAACTATTGCACCATCACTGGTATAGTTAAAACTAACTTTCTTTAAGGCCTTAGTACT
>CAMDQV010000132.1 GCA_945906015.1 Pedobacter schmidteae
TTATGGGCATATTCCATTGAATAGTTTAGGCAAACAATTCACAGAACATAGATCCTGGCAAATGGTAAACTTGAATGATAAGATCAGAAACTTTGAACTCAGCCATCGATTCATGCTAGAGCAAAGATGGATCGGGAGATATTCCAATGCATTATCAAAAAAAGAAGAGCAGTTTGTCTATTCTAACAGATTCCGTTATATGCTTCGTTTACAGATTCCTTTGAAGGGAAATACAATTGGGAACAAAACCCCTTACGCAGCTGTTTATGATGAGCTATTTGTTGGCTTTGGCAAAAATGTGAATGAAAATGTTTTTGACCAAAACAGATTGGGAATACTTTTAGGATATCGCTTCTCACCAAAAGTCCGTATTGAGGGTGGTTACCTCAATCAAATTGTACAACTATCCAGAGAAGTAAATGGAAGTAATGTGTTTCAAAACAATAAAGGAATACTACTGAGCACAATTTTAAATTTTTAGTGCGCTCTATTTGCATCATTTGAGAACTTTAAATGCCGTTTAATAGTATACTTAATGATTCTAATGTATTTATAGAAGAATTATGGTAGATTTCTCCAATTAGTTGGTTTCCAAAGAAAATAGCAGGGGTAAAATTATGGCTAATAATCATGTATAAGCTTTAATTAATAGTAGTGATTATATTCTTATCAGATGCAACATCCTAAACCAGAAATACCTCTAAATAATCCGAAATAGACGTTAAAATTGCCATAAATATCCCTGCCTAAACCAGTATAATTACCCATTTTATTACTGTTGACTAGTATAGATTTTAGGTATTAACAGATCTGGAACTATTTCAGCGAATTAATTTCAAATGGTTAAGATGGAAGATAACCCTGAAGTTGTGCTGGAAAAAATTGGAAATTTCAAACCTTGGCCATTGGATGAGTGCGTATCAAAAAGAATTATACGACGCAATAGTGTAGTTGGAACTTACAACAATGGAAAATCTGTATATCAGACAATTTCAGCTTCAATGACTAATATCCTAATCACCCGCTAACGCAGGCCTGCCACCTATATCCATTATTCTTTTTTCCAGCAAAAACTCCTATCATTATAAAAAATAAATCAGCTTGCATACAGATTCATTAATTCCCGAAAAAATTTCCAGTAGCAGGCTAAAAGCCATATTTGGTGGCTCAATAGGTAATTTGGTGGAGTGGTATGACTGGTATGCCTATTCTGCCTTTGCACTTTATTTTTCAGCTTCATTCTTCCCTCAAGGCAATAAAACTGCCCAGCTGCTCAATACTGCCGGCATCTTTGCATTGGGATTTCTGATGCGTCCCATCGGAGGATGGATCTTTGGAAGAATAGCAGATAAGGTTGGGCGCAAGCAAAGCATGACCCTTTCTGTACTGCTCATGTCATTCGGCTCGCTGCTAATCGCCTTTATTCCGACTTATCAGTCAATCGGTATTATTGCCCCCTTGGTACTGCTTTTTGCGCGTTTACTTCAGGGTTTGAGTGTAGGTGGTGAGTATGGGGTATCGGCAACTTATCTGAGTGAAATGGCTAGTAAGAACCGGCGCGGGTTCTATTCCAGTTTTCAGTATGTGACACTTATCGGTGGACAATTATTCGCTCTGGGTATCCAGCTTATTCTTCAGAAGGTTTTAAGCGATACGGAATTGCACGCATGGGGCTGGCGCATCCCTTTTGTCATTGGTGCTATTCTTTCGCTAGTTGCACTTTACATGCGAAGTATATTGTATGAGACCAAAGCTTTTGAAACTCAAAAAAATAGGTCTGATGAGCGTAAAGGCACGATCAGGGAATTGTTAAAGCATCCTAAAGCACTGCTCATAGTGATTGGTTTAACTCTTGGCGGCACCCTTGCATTTTATACCTATACCACCTATATGCAAAAGTTTCTGGTTTATACGGTCAACCTTAGTAAGGCCGAATCAACCCTGATCTCATTTATAAGCATGCTGATATTTGCCTTGATCCAGCCCTTATTTGGGGCACTTTCTGACCGCATTGGTCGGCGGCCTTTGCTGATCAGCTTTGGAGTTTTAGGAAGCATCTGCACTGTCCCACTACTTACTGCCCTGAGCCATACCACTTCGCTGTATACCGCTTTTTTTCTGCTCCTTTCGGGATTGTTCATTGTCAGTGGCTATACCAGTATCAATGCCATTGTGAAAGCTGAACTTTTCCCGGCAGAGGTACGTGCACTTGGTGTCGGTCTGCCATATGCTCTCACTGTTGCCATTTTTGGTGGAACGGCAGAATACGTTGCCTTGTACCTGAAAGATATCGGGCATGAGTCTTATTTTTACTGGTACATCAGTGGCTGTATATTTTTATCGCTGCTGGTATATGTTGGGATGAAGGATACGAAAGAAACTTCGCTTTTAGAGAGGGAAGGCTAGGATATCATTGCTAGCACACGCGTGCCGCGTGTGCTAAATACGTTCAAATAAAAACTCATCCTTTATTTTTTACTCAAATTCTTCCTCGCTATGGCAACTTCTGCTTCAGTTACCGGCCCTGCCTTATTGCCAAAATTACTTCTGACATAAGTCAGAATCCCTGAAATTTCCTTATCCGTAAGGAAGGAAGCATGTGCCGGCATGGCATCATTATAGGGCTGTCCTTTAACCTGTATTGGACCAGTCATGCCATTCAGCACAATATTGATCAACACAGTTTTATCACTGTTAACCCATTCAGATCCAGCAAGAGGGGGGTATCGGTTTCCGTCGCCATTGCCATCGGTCTGATGACATGCCCTACAATAAATATTATATGCCAAGGCAGCATGAACAGGCTTCCCTTTTCTATCCAGATTGTCTTCCATCTCATCTGGAGTTTTCAGATAAGAAATTGTGTTTTTGCGTTTTTGCATGGTTGCCAGTTGCGTTGCACCAAAAGCAGACTTATCGCCCTTGTACATAACCCGCCAGATCTTGCCTAATTGAGTATCACCAATATATAAAGAACCGTCCGGGCCTTCAGCCAAACCCATTGGCCTGTACTTTGCATCATTCGTTATCGCAATGGTATCTACTCCGGCAAAGCCATCGGCAAATACCTCCCATGGGCCTGTAAGCGAGCCATTTTTCATTGGGACAAACAAAACAACATATCCAACCTGAGGATAGGGAACACGGTTGGTTGAACCATGTATCGCAATGAATGCACCTTCTTTATACCGGGCAGGGAACTGATTGCCTTTGTAAAATAAAATATCATTGGGTGCAAAATGCCCCGGGAATCCGAAAAGTGGTTTTACTAACTTTGCGCCAGCACCCTCTTTTTTACCATCGCCACCATATTCAGGGCTAAGAATTTTCTTTTCAAGCATTTGGTCATAATAGTAATAGGGGAAGCCACCATCAAAGCCTTTGTCCACTTTGAAAAGCTCATCTGCCGGAAGCATGGCGCTTTTCCATGGCGAATAAAATTCAGGCCAGAGCAAGTGGAAATCATCTCTTCCATGATGCACTGCATAAAGCGATTCCGTGTCATCATCCCATGCCATTCCCACAATACTTCTCATTCCTGTGGCATATCTTGTTCCGTCGCTTTGCTTCTGATTTAGTTTGTTTTCATCAAACATCCATATCCCTCCATGATCTACCATATCCGGACAAGGATTTAATCCCGGAGAGCCGGGACGCCTGTTCTCTACCTGGCAGGAGTTGGTTCCTATACCCCATGACACAAACATATTTCCCTTACCGTCAAATGACAAGGCTTTGGCCTGATGCTCATGGTAAATCGGATCGTCAATAATCACCGTTTCCATTTCACTGTCGGGTACCAATTGTCCCGGTTTTAATTTGCTGCGATAAACAGCCAGTTCGGAACTGTAGTAGAGATAACCATTATGTATTTTCATAGCCGTTCCCCTGCTGCGGGTTTCGTACTTACCCCAAATCTTCACCGTATCGGCCTTGCCATCACCATTGACATCCCGCAGAGCTGCATTACCAAAACCATCGGTAGTTGGAGTTCTAAGTTTTACATAAATATCTCCATTATCATTTACCGCCAGATGCCGGGCTCCAACATAATTACCGACAGGTTGATTATTTGGGCGGCTCAATTGGGTGCTTTTGGGTGCTCCTTTAAGTTCAGGTGGCGGCGTGTAAATGGCAGATTTTGAAAGTTGACGTACCTTTTTTGCGATAACTGAACCTCCGCCAATACTATCAATAACCACGAGTGCTTCAAAGCCGCCAGGTAATATTAAACCACCATTGTCCTTATCGCTAGGAGGTAGCTCACTAATGTTAGAATTACAGCTTATTGCCGCAATAGAGAGAAAAATAAACAGGCAAAACAGATGTGAACTTAAACCCGACAATGAATAAATATTTTTCATAGAAAATTTTTGTTTGTTAAAAGGCTATGAAACTTGTTTGAGCTTATATTTTTCATATTTATTTTTGTTTTGAGCGGTAATCAAGAGATTGCTTGCTAATTCCAGTCAATGTGTATATCTGCATTAGGTAAGATTTTGCAGGTTTCATGTGTTTAAATTAATCTATTAATGTTATAATTTTAAATAAAATCGAATAACATTTTACTTGCGTCAGGTTTTTTTTACAAAGTAGCCCCTTTTATATAGTTCTGACCTGTATATTTTATTGTTTCACAATCAATAAATTGATAAGTGGCTGTTTGTCAGAATTTTTAGCTGGGTTTATAGAGGCATTGAATACCTCGATAAGTATGAGATTAGGCAGGGATTTTGAACCAATGGAAGATGATTTTTAAGGCTTTCTACAAAAGCAGAAAAGCTGCAAAGATTAATTGATGAGCTTAGAAAATAGTACGATACAAATACCAAAGCTCCCGAAATAAAATAAACGGGTTTACTACCTTTGCTATTCATGGCAGATCAACTTTACAAACCTTTTGAACGTTTAAATTTCAGTAAACAAGCTTGCTTTCTGAGCGGCGAAAAACTTCAATCAACTGAAGAGGAGATCCAGGTTTTCCCCCTTTGGCTTATGCAAAAGTACCAGCTTCAGGATAAGCCTTTCAAACTTCTTGATGAAAGCATGTCGACCTACAGTCAAATGAAAATGCCATGCTGCAGCAAAGTTTATGATGATGCCATAGAACCCCTAGAAAAAGAAGTAAGCGCTGCCTTTTTATCAGGATATGATTCTGTTATACACTTGCCCGAAATAAAATTATTTCAATGGATCGGCAAAATGGTTTATGGTATCCTATTCAATGAAATACGCATAGGCATGATTCAGCAGAAGAATAAAGGCGAAGAATTTATTTTTTCGCAATCGCTCGTCCACAAGTTTGGGAACCTCCACCTGATGCTTCAATCACTGATTCAGGCAGTTGTTTTTGAAGGAAATCTGCCATGGTCAATTCGTGTTTTTAAGATTGATGCCAAACAGGATCTGTTCAATTACCGAGATGAGATCAATACGCTTACTTTTTCTATCGCGATGAAAGATTTTGGGATCATTGCCTGCTTACAGGATAATGGTACAAATGCGATATATCATAAAGATATCCTATCAAAGATCAATACAAAACCTTTACATCCAGCTCAATTCGAGGAAATCTGTGCCCGTTTCTTTTATTCTAATTACCTGTTCAACCGATTACCAGAATATACTGTAATGCCAACAGAGGATGCTGTATTTATAGAGGCAATGCCTTTAAGGGGAATGAGTAATAAACCACTCTTTGATAGCTGGCAAAACAAAACCTTTGCACAGGTTCTAGAAAATTTCTGGAAACCATGGGGTATCCTGTTGTTTGAAATACTGAAGGATCCTGAAAATCCGATGAGCTACCTTTTAAATGAAAACAATGAATTCTTACCCTCGCATTCAGTTGATTTACCTTCTTAAAAAAAATACTGATCCAAAATATAGCTTATCTGCCGGTCAACTGGTTTACAAAATAACCAACCACATCAGGGTGATAAACTATGGTGAAAAGAACACCGGTTAGTGCCCCATAAAAGTGGGCATCATGATTAATAGCATCCCTTGAATTAC
>CAMDQV010000133.1 GCA_945906015.1 Pedobacter schmidteae
AGAACCGGACGGCATTGCTGCAGGGTTTGTGAACAAGAGCTAACATCTAAAATTATGGGTAGCATCCCCTCTTTGGTTACCGTCCAGAGTTTATCAATAGTCTCATTACACTTATCTGCATAAGCCATATTGTATCCCTTTGAAGAGAATAGCTGTCCGCAGCAAAGCGCCTCAATACCTGCAGGAATAATTACCTGAATACCTGATTTTTCTGAAACACTCAAGAAGGAATCTGGAATACTTTTTTTATTGGGGGCACCACCCATCACCCTTGATATACAGGTTGGGAAATAAACAACTGCCGGTCCGGTTTTAGTTTCAAGATTAATTTCCTTCACATATTTACCTGAAATAGCCCCGCTTGTAATAAGCTGATTACTCCATAATGGAAATTCAGGAATTAATTTTTTAAATACCTTGGTTAATTTAATCATGGCATTTTTACCGAATACCGAATTTACTAATGTACCAGCTTCAAGTGCAAAGTTCACCAATAAGGTAACCAGGTAGAAGTTCTTTGAAACGAACAAAGCCACTTTATTCGAGAATGGAGAATGGCTTTCTCTACGTAATCGTTTAACCAGATCGCCTGTATTGATATCAACCGGGCAACTGGTGGCACATAATCCGTCAACCGCACAGGTATCCAAACCATCATACTGATATTGCTTCACCAATTCTGCATGAAGTTCAAATTTTCCATCTGCCTCTAAAAGTGCCAATTCACGCCTTACAACAATTCGTTGACGTGGAGTAAGTGTTACATTTCTGCTTGGGCACTTATGTTCACAATAGCCGCATTCAATACATTTATCCACTTCCTGCTCAACAACGGGTAAAGATTTAAGGTCCTGTAGGTGTGCATTCTTATGCTCATTGATGATCACACCTGGATTCAAAAGATTTTCAGGGTCAATAACCTTTTTCAGACTTTTCATGATTTGATAGGCTTCTGTACCCCATTCTGTTTCTACAAAAGGTGCCATATTCCTGCCGGTGCCATGCTCTGCCTTCAGCGCACCGTCATATTTATTGACAACCAGCGCTACAACCTCTCTCAAAAAGCGGTCGTAACGGTCAACTTCATTAGCCGAATTAAACGACTGCGTAACTACAAAATGGATATTTCCATCCTTGGCATGTCCAAAAATAATGGCATTATCATACTTATATTTTGCAAAAAGTACATGAAGGTCAAGAATAGCATCACCTAACTGAGCAACAGGGACTGCAATATCTTCTAATACAACGGTTGTTCCGCTTGCCCTTACCGCGCCAACGGCAGGGAACATCCCCTTACGCAGTTTCCAGTAAAAAGCCTGAATTCCCGGATCGGAAGTAAAACTAATAGGTTCTAGCAATACAAATTTTGCTGAATAAGGCTTTAAGCTCTCAATTTTTGCCTGAAGTTCATCCACACTATTGCTTTGATACTCCACTAATAAAGCTGCTGCTTGGTCAGGCAGTGTTTTTAGAATTGCAGGAACCCCTTTCACGTTCTCAATTGAACGCAAAGATGCTCTGTCCATTAATTCGACGGCTTCAGCGCCTGTCATTCTTAAAGGCTCAATTGCCTGGCAGGCAGAATAAATATTTTCAAAATATATAAATGCGGATGATTTATAAGGATAGTCGGCTACCGTTTCCATGACTGCCTCGGCAATAAAACCTAAAGTACCCTCTGCACCAATCAATAGGTGAGAAAAAATATCCAGCGGATGAGAGTAATCGATGAAGGCATTCAAAGAGTATCCCACGGTATTTTTGCTGAGATATTTGGTTCTGATACGACCTAAAAGTGTCGGATTATCAGCAATTTGTTGCCTTAAATTTAAAATGGATGAATAGACATCTGGGCATTCCTGCTCAAAGCGGGAATAATCGACTTTATTCTCTGTAGAAAAGCTCTTTCCAGAAGGAAGAATGAACCGGATATGCCGGGTAGTATGGTAAGAATTCAGACTAACCCCACAGCACATGCCGCTTGAATTGTTTGACAGGATGCCTCCCATCATTGCCGCATCAATGCTAGATGGATCGGGACCAATTTTTCTTTTATGCTTTTTGAGGTAGTTATTTACCATCGAACCTGTGATTCCAGGTTGCACTCTGACTAAATTCCCATCCTCCTCAATGATTAATTGATTCCAGTACTGGCTCAAATCTACCAGAATACCATCTGTTATTGACTGTCCGGATAAGCTGGTGCCTCCTGTACGAAATGTAATGGGAATTTTATGCTGATGCGAAAAAGCCAACAACGCGATGATTTCCTCTTCACTGACAGGCTGCACAACTGCTTTTGGCCGCAGATAATAAAATCCAGCGTCCGAAGCATAAGCAACTAGATCAATTAATCGGCATTTTATCCGTTCTTTTGGCAAAATAGCTTCCAAAAGCTTCCCAGTATTCATAGTCATTAATTAAACTGCATTTATAAAAAATTATAATTATTACAATAATAAGCCCTAAAAATAGGTAATTATATGCTTGCCATTACTCTTGCTGAAACTTCAATGGCATGATCAATATCCTCCTCCGTATGGGCAGCACTTATGTACCATAAACCACGCCCTATAATTCTGACCCGTTCATCGTGCATAGCAGAAATAAATTTACCCAGTTTAGCACGATCATAACTTAGCGTATCTCTATAATCTTTAACTGACTTTAAATCAGTGAATCCGATATTGAACATCGGGCCCGGACCCTGAACCAATAAATTATGGTTATTATCAGCAGCAGCTTTTCTAAGTCCATCCATTAATTTATTCCCGAATCTGAACATTCGCTCATAAGGATTTTCCTTTTCCAGAACTTCAATTGTTGCCAATGCGGCAGCAATTGTTGTGTTACTAGAATTCATAGTGCCTGCATGAATCACTTTTGCTTCTTCGATCAAACTCATCCACTCTCTTTTGCCTACTATGGCACTGATGGGGTAACCGCTGCCCATTGCTTTGGCAAAAATTGACATATCGGGAGTAATACCAAAATAGCGCTGTGATCCGCCAATACTAATTCTGAAGCCGGTAATTACCTCATCAAATATTAAGGCAATACCATACTGATCGCAAAGGTCACGCAATCCCTGCAAAAAGCCTTCTTTTGGAACAATACATCCATTATTACACATAATTGGCTCCGTGATTATGGCAGCGATTTCATGATGATGGTCTACCAAAGTCTTTTTAACTAAATCAAGATCATTCCATGGCAAAATGATAAACTCATCTTTAGAATGTTCAGGTAAGCCTGCCGACCATGGAAATACATTTGGGTTTTCTTTGCTACCTAATGCATCTACAGATGGCGTAGATATACCCCAGGCAACATTATCGAGCCAGCCATGGTAATGTCCTTCAAAACGAAGAAATTTTTGCTTACCCGTTTTTGCTCTTGCCACTCTAAAAGCTGTTTGTACTGCCTCTGAGCCATCCAGGCAAAAACGCATCAGTTCAGCTGAGGGAATCAATCGATTGAGGGTCTCTGCGAGCTCAATCTCCTTAATATGCTGACCAGCAAACAGTTGACCTTCTTCAGAATAATCAGCAACTGATTTTAGTACATGAGGATGTGAATGACCAAGAATTAATGGCCCCTGACTAAGTGTAAAATCAAGATAATCATTGCCATCAACATCAAAAAGATGACTACCCTTTCCATGCGTATAAAATATCGCATGAGGATGATTGTATTTCCTAAATTCGGATGATACACCTCCGGCAAGTACTTTCTTTGATCTCTCAAGCAATTCTGCCGATTTAGAGTAAACTAAACTTTTCATAATAAGATGGGTTAATATTAATTCTAAGTATATTTTATTACTGATGCTAATGATCAGATAGCGCTATTCTATTCCTCTGTCTTGTTTAAGATACCGAATCAATTCCTTTTCTCTAGCTTGATTTACCCGGGTCGAAAAGTCTTTATCCCACTCATAATATCCTTCAGCTGTTTTATTTCCTAATTTTTTTTGTTCTACTAATTTTTTAAGCGTTGGAAAGGAACGATCTGATTTGCTAAGGTCATCAAAAAGATAATCAGAGATAGAAGCAAATACATCCAGTCCTCCCATATCTGCAGAAAGCAAAGGGCCGGTAACAGGCAATCGTCTTCCGATGCTGTAGGTAACCGCTGCATCAATATCTTCTTTTGAAGCAATTCCTTGTTCAAGCAGGTACTGAGCCTCTCTGAAAAGTGCAAACTGAAGCCTGTTACCTACCAAACCTGGTACTTCCTTTTTAACTTCTATGGGCTTTTTATGCATATATTTTAAAAGAGCGATGGTACGGTTAAAGGTATCCTCACTCGTTTTATCAATCCGGAGTACTTCTACCAGCGGTACCAGATGGGCAGGATTCCAGAAATGAGTTATAACAGTTCGTTCCGGATTTTTTGTCCCGGCTGTAATAAGACTGAGGCTTAAACCAGAAGTATTTGTGGCTAAGATCACATCAGGAGCACATATTTTGTCAAGATGATTGAAAAGCTGCTGTTTCAAAGCAAGGTCTTCAGGAATACATTCAATTACAAAACTTGAACCAGCAACAGTATCATCAATAGATTGGCTTGTAGAAATTCTTGCCTGGATTGCTTCAATATCCTGAAGAGAAATCAATCCATGTTGATTTAATTCAACTAACTTATTCTTTATTCCCGCTAAGCCTTTTGTCAGATCATCTTGGTTTAAACCGTACATGCTAACATTCAAGCCAGACCATGCAGCATTCAAAGCAATGGAATGTCCCATTGTACCCGACCCAATGATTGCCAGTTTCTCCATGAACTTAAGAATCTTAAAATTCTTTCTAACTATTGAAACTTTAAAACTCCGAAGAACTGAGGAAGATGAAAGTTTGGTTTTGGATTATCTACAAAATTCCAGGTAAGGTAATTTGGATTAGAGGTTCTACTACCTGTTTTATAAAAATTTGCATTCCAAATAACACCTGGTGCTGGATTTGTAACGTTTGAAAACTTCTTTAACATTGATAATGGAATCCTGTACTCGATGGTCCAGGTTACGGGTTCTGTGATTTCAGGATCAACTACAGAAGGCAGAGAATGAGCAATTTCAATCTGCTTTATTTCAGGAGCCTCAAGTTTAACAAACTCAGTCCATGGTTTAGAAATATAATAAATAAGTGGTGTTCCACCAGCATTGATTTCGAGGTTGAAATATTTTAATGGAGCATCTGAGTTGGGCGCGAAGAAGAATTCAACACAGGAATCACCTGACACATTACCATTATATTCTGTAACAGTACTCTTTACAAATCGATCTTTTACACGAAAGATGACATAAACATTATCCGTATCGTAAATCATTTTGGCTTCAACCGTTGGTTTAAACGGAGAAACTGTACCCATATACGTTTCAATTTTTATCGTTTCAATATTCTTCCATGCTACTTTATTCCAGTTTCCATCAATTTTCATTGGCTTCTTTAGTTTAGAAACTGAATACTCTTTGTTGGCAGGTTTATTAGCAGATTTAGCAGCTGAAACTATACTCTTTTCAGAAGAAAGAATATCACTGCCTTTCATTAAGAAAGGCAGTGATATAAATAAAATACAGGTAATGAATTTCATTTTTTTTATTTTATTGTCTTATTATTTAGCACGGTATCTGGATACTTCATTCGGACTTATAAATCCGGACTTATTGCCGAAGCTTGACCTTACATACGTTAAGATCTGAGCAATTTCGGCATCCTTAAGATAACCATGAGGAGGCATTATTTCATTATAACCAACACCATTAACTGTAACAGGACCAGAAAGACCATTCAATATTACTTGAATCAATCTTTTCTTGTCGCCATTCACCCAATCAGATTCAGCAAGAGGCGGGAAACGTGTTCCGTCACCTTTTCCATTTTGCTGATGGCAAGAAGCACAATACGTATTATACAATTTAGAACCCGCTGCTAATTGACCTTTCATTAAGTTATCTTTTTCAACATCAGGAGTTTTCACGTTTGG
>CAMDQV010000134.1 GCA_945906015.1 Pedobacter schmidteae
TAAGTAGGTGTGGTAAGCTAACCCCTGCTCCAATGAGCATGGTATTCTGGATAAATTTTCTTCTGGTATTGTGCATGGTTAATTTTATTTAAATTCTTATGTAGGCTTTTGAATAAGTTCAAAATTTCTTTGATTCTAAATTTAGAAAAAAAATTAAAAAGAAATAGCTCGGTTCTGAGAATTGTAATAAATAGGATAATCAATTATTGATTTGAAGGTTCAGGTTATTTAGAATTGTTGTAAGTCTTCAAACTAATGTTCACCAGAGATAGTTAAAAATGAAGTAATTTATTTGCATCAGCAAGGTATGTCATGTAGAAATATCGCAGAACAAACGGATTTGAGTAAGTCTAAAGTAGATCGAATAATTCAGAGTCACAAAACAGATGACAACGTCTTACTTTAATTTCAATGCCAAGGGTGAGAAAATATCTACTAGCATCACTATCTTTGATAAGCACGGAAGATGGATCATATTTAATCACGGTGGAATAAATAGTTTCTTATTACTTCCTAATACTTGATATTTTACTTTTGTATTAGAGTAAAAACCTATACAACAAAAAAGCCCCCGCTAATTCAGCGGGGGCTTTTTTGTTAAGTAATATATTTTTATTTGTTTTTAACTGTAATAGGTAATGTTGGATTGGCCACCCATTTTACCAAGGTAGCAGCTAAGCCATATACATAGCTATAAATAGTTAAGCTTATGTACATCATTACTAAGCCCAATATTACATTTAAGAATGCTCCGAAAACTGCTGCTAAGTCTCTGATATTCCAAACAAAATCACCATTAAATTCCGGATTTCCTCTATTGAATTGGTAGCTAGTTACAGAATGTAACATGTCGCTAAAAGAAGTTAAACCTACAGCATTTAGTAAAGTAGTCATTAAATCAACTGGCAACGCTGCAATTGGAGCTAAGGGCATTAACATTTCTGTACCTTCATTTATTGGGTTAAACAAATTCGTGTCGAACACAAAAGATAAGGTAAAGTTCAAGGCGCTAAATAACGACAAGAGCGCAATCACTTCGCCAACAATGCGAATGTTGGTTTTTACAAAATCGCTAAATACAAATTCTACCATTCCTTTGTGCGTTCCACCTAGCGATTCGCCTCTTGATCGAATTACTTGAGCAATTGGGAATGCCGAAGCGAATAATAGAAGAGTTGTTAGCACTCCTCCGGCTTTTTCTAAGCCGCTATGTGCACCCGAAAGGTATTCAAAAGCTGCTTGAAGAAGGGTGTACTCCATCCAAATAAATAGCGCAAATGCTACCCATAAATAAATCGTTTTTGTGTAACAGCGAATACCGTCCTTGCCATCAAAATTGTCTATTCCATCGTTTAATGGTGCTTTAAATAATTTTTGATTTACCATCTGAGGCAAATCAAGTAATTGATTAAACTTTTTTTTCATAATAATGGTTTTAATTTTTTTATTTAAACTTAGTAAAAAAAACTGTAAGTTTTATGTAGAAGTTACCAATAATTTTTAACCTTATAGCTGTAAGTCTTCAAACTTGTATGTCGTCAAAGTAATTCAATTTTTATACGGACACTTCTTGCAAACTATTGACAACTACTTTATTCTTTGATTTATTGGTTCCGAATGTGGGAAACCTAGGAAGGGAGGATAGCCGGCAATTCCTTGCCAGGAGAATGTATAAGATGTTGCGAGCTTCACTAACCCTAGTCTTTCCATAAATATTCAATTACAACCAATTGAATAAGAGAGACATTTTATTCAAAATTCATGGTTTCCCCCTGATATTTGTAAATTGAAATTTATTGTAAGATGACACTTGAAATTTCTCATGACACCTGTAATCAACTTAATTAATTTATTGGATAGTACATTCACAACCTCCTTTAGACACACCTCAAGTGTCTTGTATGGTGTAACTTTTGAAACAAGTAATGTTACTGAAACATATAGTAAGTTAATAGAACTTGAGAAAAACTACACCAACGGGATCAATACTGGTAAACATGTAGGTTTGCCAATAACTTTGTCAGACATTACTAATGTTAAACATTCCTTTAATTCGTTAGTTCAAGCATATTTAGAGTTGCATGGAATAAATGCGGTACCATCTAGATTAAGGTTAAATGATATGTTGAAAGAATTACGGGTAAATGAAGAAAAAAAAGATGTTATCAATATGTCCGAAAAAGTGCTTAAAAATATTCTAGCGCCTAATCCACCGGAAAGAAAGCTAACCTATAAACAAAAAATAAAAGAAGCTGCGTTAAAAAAAAGTGAGGAACGAAAGCTAGAAATGATAAAAAAATTAGGAAAATAAGCTTATAGCTTACATAATGTATAAAAAAAACAGTGCTAAAATACCTTAAAATTACTAATTTTAATGCCTAAAATAGTCGATTAAACGTTGTTTAAGACTATTTTAGGCATTGTGGAGAATATCGGATTCGAACCGATCACCTCTTCACTGCCAGCGAAGCGCTCTAGCCAAATGAGCTAATCCCCCTTGATTGGAAAGTTTTAAAAGATGGGTTCTTCGGGTACAATTATCAGCATTTTTAACGACTTTTTCAAGTTTGTAAATGCTCGTTCAAGATTTTTGTTTCCCAATGTTTTCTGGAAGGCCGATTCGTAAATCCAGAAATGAAGGCCATTCAACATGTTTTTCAGATTTATTTCTAATAATCAGATGATATGGGTTATGAACAAGCTTTGGTTAGTTTAAGGGCATATAAAATTCATTTCTCAATATATTCTATTTCTTTTTTGCTGGCTATAAGGCTTTTTTTTAGCATCCAGATCGCATATTTGCCCTTGAGCATGTGCAGAATGTAGTGTTCGCAATTAGTATAGAATTGTCATAGAATTATCATAAAAGTATATATTCGTTGTTTATTATTTCAGAGAGCTAGTTTTAATTTTATACATTTATTTTATTAAATATATTACGTTTTAATAATATATTTACATTTAAGTTAATTAAATATTAAGTGCTGTCAGTCGCACTCAAAAAAAAACTGGGCGTATCTGAAAAGCCTTACGAGTAGGATAAACCTTAAACTTTTTACATGTCAACATTATTTCTTAATGCGATGACTGCTGATGCTACAGCTTTATCGCGTATTACAAACGGTGATCCAATAGCAATAACCTTCTTTATTGGTTGTATGGCTATGTTGGCATCTGCAGTGTTCTTCTTCGCTGAAAGAAGCTCAGTAGATCCTAAATGGAGAATTTCATTATTAGTTTCAGGATTAATTACTGGAATTGCAGCAGTACACTATTACTACATGAGAGATTTTTATCTTGCAACAGGACAAAGTCCAACGGCATTTCGTTATGTAGATTGGACACTTACCGTTCCATTGATGTGTGTTGAGTTTTATTTATTAACAAAGCCATTTGGTGCAAAAAGCTCAACTTTATTCAAGTTGATTCTTGCTTCAATAGCTATGCTAATCTTTGGTTTTATTGGTGAAACTACAGGTATTGACAACAATATCATGTGGGGAGTTCTTTCTACACTTGGTTATTTGTACATCGTTTACGAAGTATTTGCAGGTGATATTGCCAAATTAACAAAAGAATCAAATAGCCCTGCTTTAGCAAATGCTATGTTCTTGTTGAAAATCTTCATCACTCTAGGTTGGTCTATCTATCCTATTGGATACATGGTATTACCTGGAAACCTATTATCAGGTATGTTTGCAGTTAGTTCAATTGATTTGTTTTACAACATAGCTGATGCAATTAACAAAATTGGTTTCGGTTTAGTTATCTATTCTGTAGCAATAGCTGAAACAGCAAAAGCTAAAAAGGCATAAGCTGTTCTTAGTATATTGAAATTCAATTAATTTAAAAATAAAAGGTATCCTAATGGATGCCTTTTATTTTTTATTCCCTTTTTACTTTTATTTACATCATGACGGATGCCAATATAATTGTAGTTGGTGCTGGTTGTGCAGGCATGCAATTAATAAATGCCTTGCTCAAGTTACCTGCCGAACAAACCGGGGATATTTTATTAATAGAAAGTAATCGGCAGATTATTCACAAATCCTGGTGTTTCTGGACTAATAAACAATCAGAATATGATTTTTTAATCGCAAAACATTGGTCTGAATTAAAATTCGGCTCTCCCAAGTCTGATTTATCCCGTGAAATTACACCTTACAGGTATAATTATATTAATAGCGAGTTGTTTTTTGAATATCATGATCAACTGATCTCCAGTTCTTCAAGGGTTAAGGTTATTCATGAGCAAGTGAAAATGTTTAAGTCAGATTCTAACTTAAAACAAGTATACACTCAGAATAACGTATATCAGGCTCAACATGTTTACAGCAGTATAATTGATTACTCCACTATTGAAAATAATAAGGTTTTACTTTGGCAGCATTTTAAGGGATGGTTTATAAAAACTGAACAGGCAGTTTTTAAGTCTAATCAGGCTACCATCATGGATTTTAATATAGCTCAGGGTCAGGCAGTACATTTTATGTATATATTGCCATTTTCTGAAACAGAGGCATTGATTGAATTTACTTCTTTTTCGTCAATGGATTGCTATTCTGATCAGGACTATGATGCCTATCTCGAAAAGTATATTTCTGAAAAATTTAAGTGCTCTTATGAGTTGATTAGAGAGGAAAAAGGTAAAATTCCGATGACTGATTTTGAATTCCCAGCTTGTTCTAAAGATGGGATAATCCATATCGGATCTGCAGCAGGTGCAATCAAGCCAAGCACAGGCTATGCATTCAACAGGATTTCACGTCACACAGAATATTTGATAAAATGCTTTTTAACAAACAATATTAATATTAAAAAGCTGCCAGGTTTAGGCAGATTTCATTTTTATGACACCTTACTGCTTCAGATTATTCAGAATCAACCTGAAAAGGTTTCTGTAATCATGGAACAATTATTCTTGCATAATTCATTCAAGCAAATCTTGTCATTTTTGGATGAGAGCACTTCTCTTTTGCAGGAGCTAAGCCTTTTTAATACATTGCCAAAGCGATTATTCCTTAAACAGGTATTCAAATATGCTCAAGCTCAATTATAAATCTAATCGATTTAAATTCCTGATTTTAGCCTTTGTTCTGTTTGTAATACAGTATTTTTTTCCTGTACATTCAACCATACAGCTTATTTTCTTCGGTTTAGGAGTAATTCTTTTCGGAATCCCACATGGATCTTTAGATCATTTTATTTATCATAAGGAGCGAAACGAAGCAATGAATATTAGGTCGATCAGTAAGTTTTTATTGTTCTACTTAGGGTTTGCGGTGCTTTATGCCTCATTGTGGTTAATTAGTGTTGAGTTATCTATTTTACTATTTATAGTAATCTCTGCCTATCATTTTGGTGAGATGGATTTAAAGGCACTTGCAATAAAAACAAGTTTAAGCTCCAGAATTTTATTTTCATTTTATGGCTTACTTTTTCTAGTCAATTATCTGCTCTTTCAATTCCCTAATGTAGAATCTATTCTTCTTGGTTTTCCAGACTTTGAACAAAGCCAAGTTGAAAGGCTTAGATTACTTTATGGATATCAGCAAGAAGTGTTGCTGGCTTCTATCCTTGTTTTTGTACCCATATTATCAATCTACTTGTTTCAAAGCAAACTTTTTGGTTTTGTGCAACTAGAAACTGTTTTGCAATTAGTGGTATTGATGTTAATTGTATTTAATCTGCCCATATTACTCGGTTTTGGCTTTTATTTTAATATCTGGCACGCTGGGCTTTCTATGATTGAAATAAAAAAATTCTTAGGTTGGCAAGATAAAAGCTATTGGTTTATTTATCGTAAATCTTGGTTGACAAATGGCTTGTCATTTTTAATGATTGGACTTTTGTTTGTAGTTTTTAAGGGCAATTTAGAGAGGTTGTTAGCCATTTTTTTTATGTCAATAGCCATTTTAACAGCTCCGCACATGAAGGTTATTTCTGTCCTGTTTTCAAAAGAACGCTAATTAACCCA
>CAMDQV010000135.1 GCA_945906015.1 Pedobacter schmidteae
TGGGAAATTATTAAGTTGCCAATAAGTGAATTTTATCCTCAAGTTTTTGGGCGTAAATTAAATAGCCCCAATTTTAATTTTAAAAGTATTGAGCAATTGAGTTTTTTGATAGCCAATAAGCAAGAAGAAGATTTCAGATTAATGATTGATTGGATAGGTTTGGAGTAAACGGGATTATCAGTAATATCTGTTATCAAAACAACGCAACGCTCCCAAATATCTTTTGAATGGATCTGCAAATACAATTATCTGCTTCCATTAATTCTCGTTTTGGTTACATGATTGACTTTTAAATCTAAATATATGCATACATTAAAACCCTGTATACTGCTTTTTACTTTTCTATCGCTCTCTATGTTTTCAGTGGGTCAAGACCGTTATAAAATAAAGACTGGAGACCCAAACGGTATTAACAAGTGGTACATGGGCAGACAAATTGCACAAGTAATGAGTCATTATGGAATAGATTGGCTAGAAAGAGAAGAAAGAGAAAGGGAAGAAAATACAACTCTATTATTAAAAAATTTAGCCGTAAAACCAGGGATGGTCATTGCTGATATAGGAGCGGGTAGTGGCTACCATAGTGCATTGCTTTCAAAAATGGTAGGCACTGGTAAAGTTTTTGCAGTAGACGTTGAGCCAGAAATGATTGCTTACTTAAACGAAAGAATCAAGCAGAAAAAATTGTCACGTATAGTACCTGTATTGAGTACAGAACAAAAAGTATCTTTACCAGAAAACACCATTGACATGATGTTGTTAGTAGATGTATACCACGAATTTTCTTATCCTTATGAAATGGCCTTATCGATGCGAGCTGCATTAAAACGGGGTGGTAAATTAGTACTTGTAGAGTTTAGGTCTGAAGATTCAACTGTACTCATTAAAACCATTCATAAAATGAGTGAAGCTCAGGCCATTAAAGAATTTAAAGCAGCAGGTTTTGCATTTGATAAAAACATAGATAATCTTCCATGGCAGCACTGCCTAGTTTTTACAAAGCAGTAATTTAACCATAAGAAATTAGTAACAAATTAAGAGGCAAGCAATATGACCTAAATGTTTCAATTGAAATAAGCCAGCACTCATTGAAAACATTAAATTTGATTTCAATTAAAACAGTGCCCTAAAAATAAATTGAAGAAAGAAATTGCCGTTGTTTGGTTTAAAAGAGATTTGCGTTTTACAGATCATGAAGCACTTTTTTATGCTCAAAAACAAAGCTTGCCAATTTTGCTTATCTATTGTTTTGAACCCTCTTTAATAAACTTTGAAGACAGCGATGTTCGGCATTGGCGCTTTGTTTATCAATCTTTACAGGAAATGCAAATCAAGCTTGCCGACATACATGGTCAGATTGCAATTTTTCATGAACAGGCTGACCAAGTTTTTCAACACATAGCAAGCCAATACCGCATTAAATCGATCTTTTCGTACCAGGAGATTGGAAATAAAGTAAGCTACGACAGAGATCTTCGTATCAAACAATTTTGCTTGGATCAATCAATTGAGTGGAACGAATATCAGCACAATGGGGTGGTTAGAAAATTGAAATCCAGGAAAGAATGGGAGAAACTTTGGAAACAAAAGATGGAGGAATCTCCAAAACTCATAGCCGAAAACCCCTGGAATTTTTTAGTATTGGATTCAGCTTATTACCAAACTATAAAAGGCCCTGAACTAAATACTGAAATCACTACCAATAATAAATCATTCCAAACAGGCGGCGAGTCATTTGCATGGAAATATTTACAAAGTTTCTTGAAAGAACGATACACCAATTATTCCATACATATATCAAAACCTGCATTAAGTCGAAAAGGCTGCAGCAGAATTTCACCTTACCTCAGTTACGGCAATATTAGTATGCGCATGGTCTATCAATTTACCATGCAGCACTATGCTAAATCCAATAACAAAAGAGCCCTTTCAAATTTTGTTTCGCGTTTGCACTGGCATTGTCATTTCATGCAAAAATTTGAAGACGAGTGCCGAATGGAATTTGAAAACGTAAACAAGGCCTATGATACCTTAGTGAAACCCAAAAATGATATATATATCCAGGCATGGCAAAGCGGACAAACGGGTGTACCCATAATAGATGCTTGTATGCGTTGTTTAGTGGCAACAGGCTATTTAAACTTTAGAATGCGGGCCATGGTTGTATCTTTCTTTGTGTTCAATTTATGGCAAGACTGGCGGGAATTACATTTTTTAGCCAGACAATTTTTAGACTATGAACCTGGTATACATTATCCACAATTGCAAATGCAATCGGGTGTTACAGGCATCAATACTATTCGAATTTACAACCCAATCAAAAACTCTGAGCAACATGACGAAGAGGGTGTTTTTATCAGAACATGGATTCCTGAATTGAAAAAAGTTCCTACAGCATTAATACACGAACCATGGAAAATGACTTTGATGGAACAAGATCTTTATAACATCCAGATTGGCAAAGATTATCCCAAACCTATTGTAGATATTGAGGAAAGCCGAAAAGTAGCAAGTGACGTTGTTTGGAGTTTTAGAAAAACTGACGAAGTAAAAAAAGAAGGAAGCAGAATATTAAAAAAACATGTGAATACTTCTAATAGACTAAAATCCAAAAAGAAAGCATAACACACTTATTAGATTGATGAAAAAAAGCATTCTTGATTGTGATTTTTATCCAATAGGCATGGCTACCTTAGTGTAAAAAACAAGAATATTGTCAAAAGATTTTAAATATTAAGCACCTAAAGTAAAATGAATAAAAACAACATATGAATACAGGCATTTTATTCCCACATCAGTTATTTGAGCAAAATGTAATTACTTCAACTTGTGATACTATCTATTTGGTAGAGGAATACTTGTTTTTTAAACACTGTAATTTCCACAAACAGAAAATTGCTTTTCATAGAGCAAGTATGAAGTTTTATGAAAATTATTTAGAAGAAAAAAAGATCAACGTGATTTACATTGATTCATTCCATGAATTATCAGATGTAAGGAAATTGATTCCGTATTTAAAAACACAGGGAGTTGATACTCTAACGTATATAGACACGAGTGATTGTTGGCTTGAGAAACGGATCAGCAAGGCATGTAAGGAAAACAAGGTTGATATTTTAAAGCAACAAACGCCCTTATTTTTGAACTCTACAGAAGAGATAGCCACATATTTTGCAGATAGAAAAAGAATGTTTCATACTGATTTCTACAAACATCAGCGGGTAAGTAGAAACATATTAACAGCAGAACAAAACAAGCCATTGGGAGGAAAATGGACCTTTGACGATGAAAATCGCTTAAAGTATCCCAAAGGAAAAACTCCGCCCAAAGTTGAATTTTTAAAACCCAACACGTTTTATACAGAGGCATTTACCTACACACAAAAATATTTTCCCGATAACTATGGAAAACTAACTACCAGTTTTATTTATCCGGCAACTTTTTCTGAGAGTAAGCAATGGCTTAATGATTTTTTCAAATTAAGATTTTCAGAATTCGGGGCTTTTGAAGATGCCATTCTTTTAGATGAACTAATTTTACATCATAGTGTTTTAACGCCCATGATGAACGTTGGCTTATTGTGTCCACAATTTGTTATTGATGAGGCTTTGCAATTTGCCAGTAAGCATGAAATTCCATTAAACTCTTTAGAAGGTTTTATCAGACAAATTATTGGCTGGAGAGAATTTATTAGATCAGTGTATGAGTTAAAAGGCTCTAAAGAACGAACAAGAAATTTCTGGGGTTTTACCCGAAAAATACCCGCTTCGTTTTGGAACGGAACTACAGGAATTGAGCCCATAGACCTCACAATTAAAAAAGTTTTAGAAACAGGCTATTGTCATCATATTGAACGATTAATGGTATTGGGAAACTTTATGCTCTTGTGTGAATTTGATCCAGATGAAGTTTACCGTTGGTTTATGGAACTTTTTATTGATGCATATGACTGGGTAATGGTTCCAAATGTTTATGGAATGAGCCAGTTTGCCGATGGAGGATTAATGTCGTCAAAGCCCTATATAAGTGGCAGTAATTATCTGATGAAAATGAGTAATTATCCTAAAGGAGAATGGCAAGAGGTTTGGGATGCCTTATTCTGGAATTTTTTAGCCAATCAACGTGTTTTTTTTCTTAAAAATCCGAGACTTAGTATGCTGGTAAGAACTTTTGATAAATGGGATGATAATAAAAAGAAATCAATGTATGCTACTGCTAATAAATACCTTTCCAGTTTGGATTGAGCAATAATCTGAAGCGATTGTGAAAATTCTGTTGAGGTTCACCACCTTTTATTCATTAATTTGTATACCTAACGTATTTACAAAAGCGTCATTTCGAACACCTATTTATTTTTCAATTGAAATGGACTATTGAAAGGTGGAGAAATCTGATCACTAAGGAGGCTTTTTTTCAATTAAAATCAGTATTCCGCTCAACAGATTTCTCCACGCTTAAAATATGTTTAACCTAGAACTAGTATTGGCCTATTCGAAATGACGGCGATACTTATTGAAGAGTTAATTTATGATTGTTGAAAACACCAAGCACAGCCAAAAATCCAAATATTTTATTATTTTTATTTTCAGGATTAAAAATAACCTCATACACCCATGTTTACAGTTAATTTCAACCTCGTACCCTCCAAAAAAATCAACATTCTATTCGCAGTTTTATTGATTTGGGGCAACCAGCAGGTATTCAGCCAAACTACTCAATTGTACGACATCGTTGTCTATGGCGGTACATCGGCAGGAATATCTTCTGCAATACAAAGCTCAAGATTGGGTAAAAAAGTGATTTTGATAGAGCCAACGAACAGAATCGGCGGACTAACAACCGGAGGATTGGGACAGACAGATATTGGGAATAAGCAGGCTATTGGTGGAATATCCAGAGAGTTTTATCAGAATATAAAAAGCTATTACCAAAAACCAGAGAACTGGAACTGGCAAAAGCGGGAGACGTATCGCGATGGCGGACAAACAACTTCTGCAGCGAATGAAGATGCCATGTGGACCTTTGAACCATCAGCAGCGCTTAAGATCTATAAAGACATGCTAAGCAAGGAGAAAAATATTACCCTAGTTTATTCCCAGCGATTAAACCGGAAAACAGGGGTTAAAAAAACTGCCGGAAAAATAACATCCATACAAATGGAAAGCGGTCAGATTTACTCGGGCAAAATGTTCATTGACGCCACCTATGAGGGCGATCTAATGGCAGCGGCAGGCATCAGTTATACTGTTGGGCGTGAGTCGAATACACAGTACGGAGAATCCTTGAATGGCATTCAGGCCAATAAAGTAGGTTTAACGCTCCGAAAAACGGTTTCCATGAATGGTGCGTATCATAATTTTATTGATGGCGTTGATCCATACATCAAAAAGGGAGATTCCAAAAGTGGTTTACTACCCTTTATCAATCCTGGCAAACCGGGTGTTGACGGCAAAGGTGATACCAAAATACAAGCCTATTGCTACCGAATGACTTTAACCAACCAGCCCGACAATCGGATTCTGTTCAGTAAGCCTGCAGCTTATAAAGAACTGGATTATGAATTACTACTCCGGAATTATGAAGCTGCTGAAGGGCCGGTAGAGAAAATGTATGAATATGGCGATCCGCTGGTACCATGGATCAATTCAGACATGCCTAACCGTAAAACAGATACCAATAACCAGAAAGGTTTTTCTACAGATTTTATTGGTCAGAATTATTCCTATCCCGAGGCAACTTATGAGGAACGTGAAAAAATTGCTCAGCGCCACAAACAGTATCAGCAGGGTTTAATGTGGACGCTTGCGTATCATCCCCGCATCCCTGCTAAAGTTAGAGCAGCTGTTTCTCAATGGGGAACCTGCAAAGATGAATATGAAAGTAAAGATGGATGGCAATCCCAATTATACATCCGTGAAGCAAGGCGCATGATCAGTGAATATGTAATGAGTCA
>CAMDQV010000136.1 GCA_945906015.1 Pedobacter schmidteae
TTGACAGGTAATCAAACACTTATGTTGGTTGATGGTATCAGAATGAATAATTCAACCTTCAGATATGGCCCCAATCAGTATTTAAATACGGTAGATCCATTCTCTATTGATAAAATTGAGGTATTAAGAGGAAGCGGTTCTGTTCAGTATGGCTCAGATGCAATGGGTGGAGTGATACAGGTTTTTACCAAAGACCCCGGTTTTTCGGAGAGCAAAAATTTTAAAGGTAGTGTGAGTGCTCGCTATGGAAGCGGAAACATGGAGAGATCTGGGAGTTCCGAATTTGTGTATTCATCTTCAAAATTGGTTTTTTCAGGAGTACTTGGATTAAAAAATTTCGGAGATTTAATTGGTGGAGATACCACAGGAAGACAATCGCCATCAGGCTATAGTGAGTCTGATGCAAGTTTAAAGCTTAAATTAAAACTTTCAGAACGGGCAGAAATAAGTTTTGCTAATCAATTTGTACAGCAAAATGATGTAGATGTTTTTCATAAGGTCAGGCTTGAAAACTTTAAGGTCAATAAGATGGGTGTTCAGGGCAGGAACCTGAGTTATGTAAAATTCAAGATGTTACAGTCCAGTTCACTTTTTAACGAAATTAATATTACCGGCTCCCTGAACAATACCATTGAAGAAAGAAACAATCAGAAAAACTCAAGTTTTATTGCCGGATTTGAAAGAGATAAAGTAAGTTCATCCAATCTTTCGGCAGAAATATTTTCGAACCTTTCAACCTATTGGACAGCAAATAGTGGGCTAGAATTTTACAGTGATAAAATTAATAGTATCCGGAATAACACAAACAGTCAGACCGGAGCCCTGACAACGCTTCGCGGACTCTATCCCAATAATTCATCTTATTTAAATACTTCTTTATATTCTCTTCATCATTTAGAGCTGGCAGGTTTTAATGCTGAAGCAGGGATCAGGTATAATTGGCTAAAGGCTTCCATAGTTGACAAAGACCTCGGTGAGCTGCAAGTATCTCCAGGTGCTTTTGTCTGGAATACAGGACTTAATTACACGTTGAAAGATCATCATGTGTATGTATCTCTAAATACGGGATACCGGGCTCCGAATATCGATGATATGGGAACATTAGGTATAGTAGATTTCAGGTATGAACTTCCATCTTATACCTTAAAACCTGAGAAAAGCTATAATTCTGAGCTAGGTTATAAGTATGCTTTCAAAAATTTGACTCTTGGCGCAGCTTTATACCGTAATAAAATGATAGACCTTATTACTAGGATTCAAACAGCTCAGATAATTGATGGATATAAAGTATATAAAAAGGAGAATACGGAAGAGGCTTTAATTAAAGGAGTTGAGGGATTTCTTGGATGGCAGGCTAGCCAAAATTTTTCATTGGATATGTTTGCATCCTTTAATCATGGGCAGAATCTATCAAAATCTGAGCCTTTAAGAAGGGTACCTCCCTTTAATGGGAATATTTCCATGAAATATAAAATGACTAGGCTGTATGTTAAGGGCGAATTAGCCTGGGCTGATAAGCAAGACCGTTTAGCTCAGGGAGATAGAGATGATAACCGGATTCCCCTTAATGGTACACCAGGATGGAAGGTGTTGAACATTTATTCGGGTTATTCTTTTGGTAAGGCACATGTAAAATTAAGTGCTCAGAATTTATTTAATGTAGATTATCGTACCCATGGAAGCGGAATTAATGCTGTGGGCAGGAGCTTATGGATGAACGTGCAGTATAACCTTTAAGAAGATAGTGCGATTCTTGATATCAATCCTAAAAAAAACACCTTTATATAAGGTGTTTTTGATATAAAGAGCTTTAAGAAATTGAATTCTTAATTACTCTTGGCTTTTGATTTAAGCTTAGTGAACTGTGGTTTTCCTTTACTGATGATTTCAGGAGCACCAACTAAGGTCATTGCTGATCGGAATCCAATTTCAGCACTTGTTTCATCTTGCTGCATGAATCTTCTTGTAGCAGGATTTAACCAATATGCTCTGTCATTCCATGAACCGCCTTTATAAACGCGTGAACGATCGTTCACTAGAGTAGTAGTACCATAGAGGCTAGTATTTACAGTATCAAGATAACCTCTAAAGTCAGGTCTGTAAGGTTTTCCGGCTACTGAAGATGAATCAACCGTGGCAACACTTCCTTGTATTTCAGACCATTTTTGTTTTTTACCTGACTTTGCAGGATCTTTAATGGGGCGGCCATATTTATCTTTAGCATAAATACCTTTTTCTCGGTTAGATAATTGTTTATTTACAAATTCATTACCGCGGAAAGGGTTGAAATCCGAAAAATCTTCAAAGCTTAATTTCCTATAAACATCAGCTGTCCATTCGTTCACATTTCCTGCCATGTTATAAAGTCCGAAGTCATTTGGGGTATAATTTCTTACAGGACCGGTAATATCAGCTTTATCGTTGAGGTAACCGCCTGTACCCATGTTATCACCTTCTCCACGTTTAAAATTGGCTAATATCATGCCCTGAGTACGCTTTTTAGGTGAACGAACACCAAGCCCATTCCATGGATAAATTCTTCCGTCGGCAATATTTTCATATTCAGTGTTACCTGCCAAAGCTAAAGCAGCATATTCCCATTCTGCTTCAGTTGGTAAGCGGTAAGGTTGTTTCAACACTCCATCTTCTACGCGAACAGTCCTTACTGGTCCAGATTTACCAGTTGTTGCACCGCTTGCTACTGCATTAGGGTTAAGATCTTTTTTCATCTTTTTGCCGTCAATACCTTCACCACGAAATTGCCCATTCAAATAAATGTCTGTATTGAAGGGCTCTTTTGAAGTATTAGCAATTGCCGGAGCTCCAGCTTTGCCACCACCTGCAAGGGTTTTGTAGTCAACCAAATAACCGCCTTTTCTAAGTATTTCCTCATTTACACGGTCGGTACGCCAAACGCAATAGTCATTTGCCTGCTCCCAGGTGATTCCTACAACAGGATAATCCCGAAATGCAGGATGTCTAAGGTAATTGTTTACATAAGGCTCATTGTATGAAAGTGGCTGTCTCCAAACAAGCGTATCAGGAAGTGCATTGTAGTGATATTCAGCATCATTTGGATAAGTACGTTTGATCCAATGTAAGTACTCCAGCCAATCGACGTTTGCAACCTCAGTTTCATCTATGTAAAAGGAAGCCACTGTTACTCTGCGCTTGACATTATCAAACTCATATCCCAGATCCTGGTTAAGGCTTCCGCCCATAACAAAAGTACCTCCTTCAATTGCGATCAGTCCCGGACCGGGACCACCTTTAACTTTGCTGTTCACTTCAAAGCCACCATTATACTTATTATTGTAAGCCATGCCCGTTTTTGAGGAAGACTTGCTTGTGGTTTTGTTACAGGATGTTGTAATTCCAAGTAGAAATAGTCCTGCTGAAAAATATATAATAATTCGTTTCATTCTTTTTGATGTAATTGGCTTTTTAATTCGTTAAAAATACAAAATTGGTTAATATCACCAATGGATTTTTTTATTTCAATCTCTGTTACCATTTAAGATACCTACTCAAACGGAAAATAATTAGTAATGTTTCGTTTGAATATACGTTAAATCAAAAATAAAACGTTGTCTGGTTAATGTTATTGTTTTCGATATTTTTAATATTTCGACTAGTATATTTAAGCTTAATTTGTTATAAACTCTTTAATATCAGTGCGTTATTATATTTTTTTAAAAAAAATATGCATGGTATTCTTTTTTATTATTTACTATTATTTTCAAAACAAAAGCGTTTAGTAATTCCTGACGAATAAAAAATATATCTTTATAATTATTTATATTTAAATCGCAAAAAAGTATAGATTTGGGTTGATTTTTTTTAAATTAATGATTAAAAAGCACTCGTTTTTTTATTTTTTAGTCTTTTTTATTTTCGGTTTGTCCGTTTTAGTGCTTGCTCAAACAACGCAAAGCGATGGCAAGCGCAGTAATACGATACAGACAGCTGCCCCATTTTTATTGATTACTCCGGATGCCAGATCAGGTGCCATGGGGGATGTTGGAGTTGCTATTTCGCCTGATGCTAATTCACTGCATTGGAATCCTGCTAAGATGGTTTTTTTGGATAAACCAACCGGACTTTCAGCATCATATACTCCTTGGTTAAGAAATCTTGTACCTGATGTTGATCTAGGTTATTTAACTATTTATCATCGTTTGGATAAGAGAAATACAATCGGAGGCGCATTGCGGTATTTTTCTTATGGGTCAATTCAACTTACTGATAATAGCCAAAATGATATTGGGGTTTACAGTCCTAATGAGTTTTCTATCGAAGGAACATATTCCAGAAAGTTTGGCAATGACTTTTCTTTGGGAACAGCGATCAGATATATTAGATCTAGTTTGAGTAATGGGCAGTTCAATGGTCAGGATATACAACCAGCTACGGCACTTGCTGCTGATGCTTCTGCTTATTACAAAACAGGAACCGTTTTACTTGGAAGGGATGCAGAGTTGGCTTTCGGTCTTAATGTTTCAAATATTGGTACCAAGATGAGTTATACTGCTAATGGATCAAAATCCTTTCTTCCAACCAATATGAAACTTGGTGGTGCTAGTACTTTTATGCTGGATGAACTAAGCACACTTACTTTTGCCCTCGACCTCAATAAATTATTGGTGCCTACAAGCCCTATTAGAGATGCCAGTGGTCAGATCATTAGTGGTAAGGATCCCGACAGATCGGTACCTTCCGCAATATTTGGATCCTTTAGTGATGCTCCGGGTGGTTTTTCTGAAGAGCTAAGTGAGATTAGTTATTCAGCTGGTGCAGAATACTGGTATAATAAACAATTTGCTATTCGCTCAGGTTATTTTTATGAAACCCCGACCAAGGGCGACAGGAGATATTTTACCGTAGGTGCAGGTCTTAAGTACAATGTATTTAATCTTGACCTTGCATATATCCTTGCAAATCAGCAAACCAGTCCTTTAGCCCAAACCCTGCGCTTTTCGCTGGTGTTTAATTTCGAAAGATAATTTAATGAAGATCAGAGTTGGATTTGGATTTGATGTGCATCAATTAGTCGAAAACCATCCTTTTGTTTTGGGCGGGGTTAAATTAGATCATTCTTCAGGTGCTTTCGGGCATTCAGATGCCGATGTTTTAGTTCATGCTATCTGTGATGCATTGCTGGGCGCTGCCAATATGAGAGATATTGGCTATCATTTTTCAAATACTGATAATCGCTGGAAAGGTATCAGCAGTTTGATTCTACTAAAAGAATGTGTTTCCCTGCTTAATCAAAAGGGTTGGAGTATTGGCAATATCGATGCCATGCTTTGCCTTGAAGCACCAAAGATCAATTCCTATATTCCTGAAATGAAAACTAAGATTGCCAAAGCTTCAGGAATAAGTGAAGAAGATATCTCAATTAAAGCTACCACTAATGAGACCATGGGTTTTATTGGAAGGAAAGAAGGACTTGTAGCCTATGCTGTTTGTCTGATTGAAAAGGATCTCTAGATTTTAATTTGATTTTGATTCAGGTATTTTCATCTCACTAAAATCGGCAGCACATTTTCCGCAATTACTAGCACATTCTTTTTTATTAATCATGCTTTTATAAATTATCCTTCCTGCATATAAAATTGCAAGAACAAATAAGATAATAACCATGATTAACTGGAAGTCCATATCACAAAATTAAAAAAAAACAATCAAGTTCATAGTCAGTAGCTTGTAAATTCATAATTAAAATAGTTTACCGTGGCCTAGGTACTAATCCAATTTGATTAATACCTCACAGTCTGTAATTCCCTTTTGAAGGAAAGCGCTGTAGCAATATTATGCAGATAAAATAGAATCAGCGCGCTCTATCTACTTCAATTACTTCATTTTGTGGAATTCTCCTTAATAAATCATACCTTTGCAAAAAATTTAAGAGTAATTTTTTAATGCAAAAAATAAGAAA
>CAMDQV010000137.1 GCA_945906015.1 Pedobacter schmidteae
AACCTGCCTGTTCATCTTCCAATATGGATTAGATAAGTAAATTGAACCTGGAAGCCAATAGCTTTGTCTAAGGTTACCCAAAACATCAGTGTATTCGAAGTTCTGCATTTCACTTAGTGGAATGGAAGCAGGAGCATGATATATACTACCTGTTGCATCATTTCTTTCGCCTGTAAACGGTTTATTATCAACATCTTCAACGATATAACTTAGCTTTGTGAAGAATGAAAGTTTGTCAGTAATACTGTTATCTATCTTGAAATCAAAATTATGTCTATCTAAACTATGGTTTTGAAGAATACCAATTGCCTTATTATTACCATATGAAAAATAGGTTTGCATTTTCTCACTACCACCGCTAACTCCAATGGTATTTGTCAAACTTGATCCATCACGATAAAAATCTTTTATACGATCAGGCTGACCTTGCATCGCCACTTGCTTACCATTCCATAAGGTGATTGTTTGTCCAGTAATTTTTGGTCCCCAACTAGTCTCAGAACTGGCATTGAATACTCCAGTTGCACCTTGGCCATACTCTGCCTGTACTTCAGGAAGGATAAAAGGACGATCTACAGTTGTGTTTCCAGTATAATCAACGATTATTTTTCCTGATTTTCCTCTTTTGGTTGTAATAATAATTGCACCATTCTGCCCTTGGCTACCATATAAAGCAGCAGCTGAAGCACCCTTTAGGATAGTCATAGTCTCAATATCATCGCTATTCAACATACCTATACCATCTCCACCATCCCTACTTCCATGAGTACCACCTGATCCTACTTCACGGCTTGTATTATCCATTGGTACACCATCGATTACATATAAAGGTTGGTTACTACCGAATACAGACCTTTGACCACGTAAAACTACATTTGAAGAACTACCTGGGCCAGTTGCATTTTTGGTAATAGTTACACCGGCAACTTTTCCAGCCAAAGAATTGATCAGATTTGTTTCCTTAGCCTGATTAAGATCAGCTGTTTTAACTGTCTGGGCTGCATAGTTTAAGGATTTAGAGGATCTTTCGATACCCAGAGCGGTTACCACAACCTCTCCAAGCATTTGTGAATCTTCAACCAGAGTGACATTAATCAGAGTTCTACTATTTACTACAACCTCTTGAGTTATAAAACCAATATAACTGAAAACTAGAACCCCATTATCCGGTGCATTCAAAACATAATTTCCCTGAGCATCTGTTGTTGCTCCAATATTGCTTCCTTTTACCCTAACACTTACACCAGGCAAAGTCTCTCCTTTAGAATCCACAACTTTACCGCGAATGTCTAAAAGGATAAAGTTTGAATTTTTCAATGCTTTCTTTTCCTTAAAAGATAATTTATGACTGATTACAATGGTCTTGTTTTCAATACTGTAATCCAATGGTTGATTATTGAAAAGAATTACCAAAGCTTCTGACAATTCCGTATCAATAATATTTAATGTTACCGGTTTGGCTGTTTTTAGCAGATTCAGATCGTAAAAAAATACATAACCCGTTTGTTGCTTAATAGTAGAGAAGAACTCTTCAAGCGGCGCTTGTTTACCTGTTAAGGTTACCTTTTGTGAATATCCTTTGGAATAAACATTCATAAGGGCAACTATCATTAATATGAATGTAAGTTTCATAATCCGTTTGATCTTTTTATTAAGCGACTTATTTACCAGATTATAAGCAATCTGGTATTGCTCTGTATGGCCCACAGAGTCTGCTTCAAAGCAGACTTTTGACCGAGTATCACCTAAATAATACTCTTTGTTAAGTATAGAATTCATACATTTGTGTGTTTTGTTAATAAATAATCTTTGTGCATCAATTTTTATTTAAGCTAAACAGTGACCAGAGGCGCTCCAACGCTTCTGGTTTATTTATTTGTTCATTCGTAGACCTTTATGGCATTACTATAACCTCCCTTCCTTCTAATCTGAAATGAACTTTCGTTTTTTCCAATACTTTTAGAACTTGTATTAAACTTAAACTCCTTTCAATCTCGCCTCCAAAACGATAATTTGGCATATCTCCCTCATATATAATGGACACATCATACCAGCGTTCAATTTGACGCATAACTGTCTTAATATCTGCCTCATGGAACTGAAAATAGCCTTCCTTCCAGGCTACAGCCTCAGCCGTATTTTTAACATTAATAACCTCGATTCGCTCAGTTAACTTAGACTGTTCTCCAGGTTTTAGCATCTGTGAAATATTGGTTCGTATATCTGAAATTCTAACACTTCCTTCTAATAAGGTGGTATTCACAGAAGGTTCGTCTTCGTATGCATTGATATTAAAGTGGGTTCCAAAAACTTGTACCGTCTGATTTCGGGTATTCACTTCAAAAATCTTAGATTCATCATGTGCTACTTCAAAATAAGCTTCACCATGCAGTTCAACTTGTCTCTTAGATCCTGCAAACTTTGTAGAGAATCGAATGGATGATGCTGCGTTTAGCCAAACCTTGCTACCATCTGGAAGTCTGACCTGAAATTTACCGCCTTTAGGTGTTTCGATTGTATTAAAAATAATATCATCTGAAGTAACATCGGGGAGCTTTGTATTAATTTCGTTTGAAAAGGCATAGATTAATTCGCCTTCAGCTGCTTTCAGTATAGTATTACCACCCTGATTTGCAAGTATACCATTTTGAGCATCGTCCAAAATGATCTTTGTACCATCGCCCAAAGTAAGAATAGCTTTATCATCTCCGGGTTCAATGTCATTCGCTGAAAGAAGTACAGTTTTTATTTGTGGAACTAAAGGCTTATCTTTTTTCGGAGTGTAAACTGAAGGCTTATCGACAATCTCTTTTGCAACAACTAGTTCAGTTACTTTAATTTTTGAAGTAAAATGCATCGTGATAGAAAAAACTACAGCAATTATTGCAGCAGCAGATGCTGCATAATACCATTTATAGTTTCTGCGAATAGAAGGGGAATCTTTTGCAGATATAGCGTTTTCGATTTCTGAAAAAATACGTGCTTTTAGTTCCTTTTCATTACTCACGTAATTTTCTGGCAGAATGATATTCTTATCTTGTGCAAAATTATACCATTGGGTAAAGGCCTCCTTCTCTTCTGGAGTAATGGTATTGTTTAGCCACTTTTCGGCTAATTCCTGATATCGTTCGTCTGAACTTAAAGGTTTCATGTATTGGGTGTTTATATACAAGTCCTTTTATAAAGGCAAATCCCTTAGTCCAATTGAAAATATTATTTCAAAACAAGAATTGTTTAAAGGAATAACTGACCAAGGCCAGTTCTTAAAACTTTAAGAGCTTTGCCAATATGAGCTTCGACGGTCTTTTCAGAAATACAAAATTCTGCAGCTATCTGCTTTTGTGACATGCCATTTTCGCGACTCATTTTATATACCAGGCGGCATTTTTCGGGAAGATTTGAAACAAGTAATTCTAATCTGGATTTGAGCTCTTCAAACTCTAGCCAGTCTTCAGTTGAATTAGATGCAATTGGAATAACATTTAAACTATAATCAGCATATTTATTATACAGATTTCGTTTTGCAAGGATCTTGATTACTCTATATTTGACAGAAACAGCAAGGTAAGCATTAAGAGTAGTGGTAATTAGTATAGATTCTCTCCTATCCCAAAGTGAGATGAATATATCCTGAACAATTTCCTCAGCATCTTCTAGATGGCCAATTTTATTGCAAGCAACGGTAAACACCTTTTTCCAGTACCTACTATAAATTTCTGAAAAGGCCATTTTATCTCCCAACCGAATCAAATCCAGTAACTCAATATCGGAATAAGAGACATAAAAAGACATAATTAAACTCTTAAACCTTGAAGTTAATAAATAAAAAATCAAACTAACAATAAAATATATCAGAGTTTGGGAGTTTTTTTTATTAATTACCTTTCTACAGAGCTTTTCACAGGAAATCTAGCAGGTATACCACTAGTACAACAACTTAGATTTTTTACTTTTTTACTTTTTAAAGTACTTATTTCCCCTTTTAAAGAATCAGTTTTCGGGGTCTCGGAACATGAATAAATTGAGCTTATCAATATCAATCCTGCAAAAACAGATAGGAGGCTTGAAAATAAAGTTTGCTTATTCATTTAGATTAATTTATGATTATTTCACACATCTAAAACCCAAATTACTCATTCCTGAATCAGGTGAGCTTTTCATGCGTCTGGCTGCTCTGTAGCCTGAGCAATAAGATTCATTGCACATAAATGATCCTCCTCGCGAAACTCTTTTAGGAGTATAAGGCTCATCAGGATCAAAGCTATCGGCCGGGCCTATTGGATTATTAATGCCAGATGGATTATTCACACTTTTATAATAATCATTCCTGTACCAGTCTGAGCACCATTCCCAAACATTTCCGGCCATATCATATATATCATAGCCATTCGGAGCAAAAGATTTTACAGGAGCGATGCCGGTAAATTTATCACGAGCATTATTGATATCAGGAAAGCTTCCTTCCCAAGTATTGGCTTTTGGTTTCCCGCTATTAACATGCTCATTTCCCCATGGGTATACATTATTGATCAGGCCTCCTCTTGAGGCATATTCATATTCAGCCTCTGTTGGAAGTCGCTTTCCTGCCCATTTACAATAGGCCATAGCATCATCCCAGCTTACATGTACAACCGGATAGTTACCTTTCCCATTGATAGTACTCTGCGGACCTTCAGGATTTTTCCAGCTTGCACCGGGAACCCAGCTCCACCATTGAGAATAGTCATTCAGATCAATCTTTTGTGCGGGAGGAGTAAAAACTAAGGATGCTGCGACTAATAATGATTCATCAGGCTTAGGGGTGTCAGGAGGCAATTGTTTCTTCAATTCTTCCCAATCTGGTTTTCTTTCTGCAGTGGTCAAGTATCCTGTACTTGCTACAAATTTGGCAAACTGATCATTGGTAACTTCATGCTGATCAATCAAAAAGGCATCGATCATTACCTTATGTTTTGGATATTCATCCTCTGAGGCTTGTTGATTATCGCCACCCATCATGTACGTTCCAGCAGGGATCTTTACCATACCCAAACTGGAAGTGTCTCCATTAAAAGAAATATCTGCAAGGGTTACAGGCGCAGCAACCGAAGTAGTAAGGCTCTGATTTGCAGCTTTTTTATCCTGACTGCATGAGCTAAGTGCGAAAAATATCGCAGAGATCAATAGGTTATTTATATTTTGGAATTTCATTCGTATTTGTAGTATTATAATTCTAAACGCGGCGAGTTAATTTTATTAAAGTCCCCATTTCATATTTTTCAAATCAGCTATTTTGATATAATCCTTCTTTCTCACATTACCATCCTTAGTTAGAATATAACCTTTTGGATCTTCATTATTCCATTTTAATGCAGGCACCTGATTTAACAGCAATTTTCTATGTTCTTTAATGATATTCTTACTTGCTGGCTTATAAGCAATATTATTCCATTCATTTTTATCAATATCATGGTCGTATAGCTCTTCTAGATTTATGAATGGATAATAAATATATCGGTATCTGTTTGTTCGGATGGTATATCCATCACCTGAGTTAGTACCCCCTTCTTCATTCATGAAATAAGCTGTAAAAGCAGGCTCATGAACAAAGCTCTTATTCTTAATCATCGGAACAAGGCTTTCTCCATCACAATACGCAGGGATTTTTTCACCCGTCAATTCTGCTAAAGTAGGGAACATATCCATCATCGATACTGGCACATTAGTGGAAGAACCAGGTTTAGTTACGCCCGGTGCCATAATAAACATTGGAGCTCTGGTTGAACGTTCCCAAAGTGTAAATTTTTCCCAATTTTCTTTTTCGCCCATGTGCATACCATGATCAGACCAAACCATCAAAATTGAATTATTTAAATAGCCTGTTGTTTCTAAATCATCTAATAATTTACCGAGCATAGCATCTGTAAATGAGATAGTTGCCATATAAGCCTGAACAACT
>CAMDQV010000138.1 GCA_945906015.1 Pedobacter schmidteae
TTATCAGTTGTCTGTTATCAGTTGTCTGTTACCAGTTGTTAGTTATCAGTTATCAGTTATCAGTTGTCTGAGGTATGAAGTCTGAAGTCAGAAGTCTGAAAAAAGCAGTAAATCTCAATTAGCACTAAACTGTCTTTGTTCTTGGCTCCTTGTTCTTGGTTCCATTTTCTGTTGTCTGAGGTGCTGCTATGAAATGAAGCAGAATTTATCTCAATAATCAATACTCAATACTATCTGATGTATGAAGACTGAGGTCTGATGAGGAAATGCTGAAATGAAGTAGAGTCCATCTCAATACCCACTACCCCACTAACCTACTCTTTCTCCAAAAATGGATAGCTATAATCTTTAGGTGGATCGAAAGTTTCTTTGATTGTTCTTGGCGAAACCCATCTCAATAAATTGATCATGGAGCCTGCTTTATCATTAGTGCCTGATCCTCTGGCACCTCCAAAGGGTTGTTGACCTACAACAGCGCCTGTACATTTATCATTGATGTAAAAATTACCTGCCGCATTTCTTAAGGCATGGGTGGCTGTGGCCAGAGCATATCGATCTTGTGCTAATACAGCTCCGGTAAGTGCATAAATTGAAGTTTTATCAATAATTTCAAGTGTTTTTTCGAAATCTTGGTCTTCATATACATAAATGGTCAGAATAGGTCCGAATAATTCTTCGCACATGGTGATATAATTTGGGTCTTTTGAAAGGAGTACTGTAGGTTCAATAAAATAGCCTTTCGACTTATCATAGTTTCCTCCTGCTATGATCTCAATATTTTTATCATTTTTAGCGCTATCTATAAATCCCCTTAGTTTATCGAAAGATTTTTCATCGATCACAGCATTAACAAAATTTCCGAAATCTTCTGTAGGACCAATTTTCAGACTTGCAAGATCACGCTCTAATAATTCTTTGATCGCAGGCCATACTGATGCAGCGATATAAACCCTTGATGCGGCAGAGCACTTTTGACCCTGATATTCAAATGCTCCACGAACAATTGCAGTGCTTGAAGCTTCCACATCTGCAGAGCCATGTACCAAAATAAAATCTTTTCCACCTGTTTCTCCAACAATGCGCGGATAGGTTTTGTATTTATGAATGGTGTTACCAATAGTTTTCCAGATATCTTGAAATACTGTGGTAGAACCAGTAAAATGTATGCCTGCAAAATCAGGATGGTTGAAAATAACCTCGCCAGCATCCGGGCCTGAAACATAGACCAGGTTAATCACTCCATCTGGTAAACCGGCCTCACGGAAAATCTGCATCAAGACATTTGCAGAATAGATCTGTGTGTTTGATGGTTTCCAAACTACCACATTACCCATCATTGCAGCTGAAGTAGGTAAATTACCAGCAATTGCGGTGAAGTTAAAAGGTGTTAATGCAAATACAAATCCTTCGAGTGCTCTTTGCTCTAGTCTGTTCCAACTTCCCCGGGGTGATACAGGAGGCTGTTGCTGATAGATTTCGCACATGTATTTTACATTGAACCTCAAAAAATCAATTAGCTCGCAGGCAGCATCAATCTCAGCCTGAAATGCATTTTTTGATTGACCCAGCATCGTAGCAGCATTGAGTTTATACCGGTATGGTCCAGCAATCAAATCGGCAGCTTTTAAAAAAATTGCTGCACGTTGCTCCCATGCTAAATTTTCCCATGCTTCTTTAGCTTTTAAAGCTGCTGATATTGCATCAGAAACATGTTGTGTGCTTCCCTGACTATAAGTTCCCAGTAAATGCTGATGATCATGCGGTGGGTAGATATTTACTTTTTTATCTGTTCTTACTTCTTTGCCATCAATGTACATCGGTATATCGATCGTTTTAGAACGTGCATCAGCAAGTGCTTCTTTTAGTAAAGTTCTTTCTTTACTTCCCGGAGCATAATTTAATATCGTTTCATTTACCGGTTGTGGTACGTTGAAAAATCCTTTTAACATAATTGGTGTTGTTAGTTGCTTCAAAGATAAGGCTTTGGTTGAAATCTGCGGATCGATTCCATGTATAAATAATCAGGTTTGATTAATTCATGGACATAGAACAGGAACCGTTAATATAAATAGATTGTTGTTCTGAATCAGGTTGAAATATGATTGTTCTCATGATCTGTATGGATATATTTATTGATTTTTGTCCAAACCACCCCTCAGTCTGCATACCTTTCTAAGCCCTCTGCTGGCTTCCAGGTAGATTTAGGCTCATAATAGTTCCATAGCAATTTCGAAAGATTCCTGATGAGACGATAACCTTCATTATCAGGGGTCCAGCTTTCATCTTTCTGGTTTTTGGTAGCAATGCAGAATACATAATCACCATGTGGGGCATTGACTAGTACCACCTCTGATCTAGACCGGTTTACTGCTCCCTGTTTTGATGCGGCCTGGATATAAGGAGGTATTTCTGAAAGGGCTTCAGCGTCCCAATAAATGCGCACCATATTGCGATACATACGCTGGCTTGCTGCTGGGCTTACTGCCTGCCCATCTCTGATCTTTTTTACTAGCATAGCCATTTCCTTGGGGGTAGTTTGCCCCCAGCCATAAAGCTTCTGGTATGTTTGTCGGTTAGCTGATCTCGAATTTAGACGGGTATTTTCAAAACCATTGTCTGATAGCCATTTATTGATGTTTTCTGATCCAGCTAGCTTTTGAAGCCATAAACTGGCAGTATTATCACTTGTGGTAATGCTAAGCATCTGAACCTTGCTGAGCTGTATCTTTTCACCATCTTTAAATGAACCCAGAATGTCTTCACCGGCATAAAGTAAGCTATCGCGATAAGTTAGGTTTTGATGATAACTTAATTCTTTCTTTTCAATCTTATCAAATACCCCGCACATAATGGGAACTTTGATCATACTGGCGGTTGGAAAAATGGTGTCAGCATTGATGGATGCTACTTTATCGGTTCTTAGATTTTGAACATAGATTCCTACATCGCCTTTGAAATTATTCACGAGCATTTGCAATTTTTGTGTTAATTTTTTGTCTGTTCTGGTTTGAGAGCTAGCAGTATAAACCAGAAATAAAAGTGTAACAAAAAGTAAAATCGATTTTCTTAACATAATGATTAATTCAATTATTCAAACATCAATAAATATAAGCGTGAAATCAAATTTGTATTTTTGTTTATATCAGAATTTATGAAATTTCTTCGTTTGCTCTTATTTCCCTTTTCAATCCTCTATGGAATTGGAGTTTTATTTCGAAATAAGGCATATGATTATGGTTTATTTAAGTCTGTAAAATTTAAACTGCCGGTCATCTCTGTTGGAAATTTAGCGGTTGGAGGAGCAGGGAAAAGCCCTATGACGGAGTATCTTATCCGCTTATTGAAGAGCGATTTTAAATTGGCAGCTATTAGCCGTGGTTATGGCAGAAGAACTGAAGGTTTATTTTTTGTTGAGCGGGAAAATTCTTTTGAAGATACTGGAGATGAACCCCTTCAGATCAAACGTAAATTTGAAGGGATAACTGTGGCAGTTTGTGAAAACAGAGCATACGCAATTCAATACGTAGCCCATGAACATGATGTGATCATTCTGGATGATGCTTTTCAGCATCGGGCGGTATTACCTAGCTTAAGTATTCTACTTTTTGAATATTCATCTTTTTTGACCACTCAATTATTGCTTCCTGCGGGCAATCTAAGAGAACCTATGTCAGAAAAGAAAAGGGCTACTGTAATTGTTGTAACAAAATGTCCACTTGATATTGACCCATCAAGAAAACAAGCAATTGCTAAAAAGTTAAAACTGAATTCAGACCAGCATCTGTTTTTTTCATTTTTGAAATACGGAACCTTGAAATCAGTTTATGATGATCACATTTCAAGGCCAATGATTTCTTTGAGCAGCACTAAAAATATTATTCTTTTTTCAGGAATTGGAAATCCTATTCCATTATTTAATGAGCTATCTAGTTATAATGCTACAGTGATCCACCATGAATATCCTGATCATCATAATTTTAGCGACAAAAATATCGCTAAACTTGTACGGACATTTAACAAGCTTGAAGCCGGCGATAATGTGGTTATTACAACTGAAAAAGACTCTTTGAGATTACTTTCAGTTGAATTTAAAAAACAATTGACTGGAATTCCCGTTTTTTACGTTCCTATTGAAACGTATTTTAATGAACCGGAAAAAACATCCTTTAATAATTTAATTATAGAATATGCATCAAAACCTACACCTGGCAAAAGACTATATCAAAGGTAAGATTGGCAACTTTGAGCCCGAAATCGGAATTATTTTGGGTACAGGTTTAGGCAAACTAGTTAATGATATTGAGGTACATCATAGTTTGATGTATTCCAATATTCCCAATTTTCCAATATCTACATTAGAATTTCATTCCGGAAAATTAATATTTGGTATTCTTAGCGGTAAGAGAGTAGTTGCTATGCAAGGTCGCCTGCATTATTATGAAGGGTATGACATGAAGCAGATTACCTTCCCTGTGCGGGTAATGAAAATGCTTGGAATTCAGAAATTATTCGTTTCCAATGCAAGCGGAGCCTTAAATCCTGCGTTTAAAAAAGGGGAACTGATGATCATTAATGATCACATCAATATGCAAACAGACAATCCTTTACGGGGACATAATTCGGAAGAGCTTGGTTCTCGATTTCCGGATATGAGTGAACCCTATAACAAGGAATTAATTGACAGAGGGATGGAAATAGCAAAGAAAAATAATATTAGCTGCCATACCGGAGTTTATGTGTCTGTGAATGGTCCTAACCTTGAAACTAGAGCTGAATACCGATTTTTACGTAATATTGGTGCTGATGCTGTTGGAATGAGTACCGTACCAGAGGTTATTGTAGCTAATCATATGTCATTACCTGTTTTTGCGATTTCGGTTTTGACAGATGAAGGTTTTCCGGATACGCTTAAGGTAGTGTCACTTGAAGAGATAATTAAAACAGCTGAAGAGGCAGAACCTAAAATGACAAAGATTTTAAAAGATCTTATTTTGGAAATTAATGATCAAACGCTTAGTATTTAGTTCTATTTTATTGCTGATCATTTTCAGCACTGATGCCTTTGCCCAAAGAACAATTAGGGCAGAAGGTGTTGGAGGCGGTCCAGGTAGAAGTTCGCGTACAGGTTCGAGTAACGAAACGCAGGATGGTGGGCAGGAGATGAAGGAAGATTCTATCATCTATACTTCTAAATATATCCGATATACTAATCTAAAAATATTAAAGGATGGAACTCAAACCCGACCTATAGATACCACGGTTTCTAATTTTCAGAATTATAGTCCCATCTACAGATTTGACAAGCCTACTATCGGATTGGGAAGTGCAGGTTTGGCGTATAGAGAGCTACTTTTTAATCCCACAAAGACCATTGGATTTGATGCCGGTTTTCATTCGCTGGATGCCTATCGCTTAACTCAGGACTCTATGAAATTCTTCAGAGCCAGAACACCCTATACAGAGCTTTATTATGTTAATGGTCGTACTCAGGAGCAAACCTTCAAAGTTATTCATTCACAAAATGTGAAGCGCAATCTGAATGTGGGGGCTATGTATAATCGTTTAAGTGCAGAAGGATTTTATGTTAACCAAAAGGCTGATCATTTGAATGCAGCTTTGTTCGCCTGGTATGAATCGCCAAATAAACGCTATAATATTGTAGGAGATGTGATCTTTAATACCATAAAGGCTGGAGAAAATGGCTCAACAACCAATGATACTATTTTCAAAAGTGATCCTATTGATAAAATAGCTATCCCTGTTCGGTTAAAGGCTAAAAGTAAAGATCGTCCTATGCAGACCTGGCGTCAAACGCAGTTCTTCTTTAAACAACTTTATTATATCGGTAGGATTGATAGTCTTCCTGATACGGAAGCTGCTCAAAAAATATTGCCCAC
>CAMDQV010000139.1 GCA_945906015.1 Pedobacter schmidteae
ACACCTCTGCTCTTTAAAAACAGGCCAAATCCATACAGTCCGAGTAATGGTCCGTAGGTATACGATGCTACCGTAAAAATTGCACTAACTACAGCTGTATTGTTCACAATATTAAATAGAACAACAACAAGGAACATGAGTAAGGAAAAACCTACATGTACAAGATGTCTGTTTCGAATTGATGAAGCTGAGTTAATATCTGTTTTTTTTGAGAAATTCAAAAAGTCAACACAAAACGAGGTAGTTAAAGCTGTTAATGCTGAATCTGTTGTTGCAAAAGTTGCGGCTGTAAGACCCAACATAAAAACAATTGCTGGAATTGCCGACAAATGGTTAAATGCAATTTCAGGAAATAGAAAGTCGGTACGTGGTTTTCCAGATAGGCTATCCAAGGGAATCGCAATTCCATACTTATTGGCGTAAACATAAAGTAATGCTCCAACACTTAGGAAGAAAATGTTGATTATAACAAATATTGCGGTGAATGTGAACATGTTTTTTTGTGCTTCACCAATATTCTTACAACTCAGATTTTTCTGCATCATATCCTGATCCAGACCTACCATTGTTATGGTTACAAAAATTCCTCCCAATAATTGCTTACTTACATGAAATTTACTGGTAATAAAATCTTCATAGAAAAATACTTTTGAATAACCACTGTTCTTTATCGTTTCAAAGGCCTGAAATATGTTCAGATCCAAGCTATTACAGATAAAGAATATGGTCAATATTACTGAGGATACAAGGAATACTGTTTGCAGTGTATCCGTTATGATGATTGTTTTCAAGCCCCCTTTAAAAGTATATGACCAGATTAGGCCAAGGGAAATTAAAACGGTAGCCCAGAATGGTATTCCATAAGAATCAAAAATGAATCGCTGCAATACGATCACCACTAAATACAGTCTGAATGAAGATCCAATGGTACGGCTTAAAAGAAAAATACTCGCAGCAGTTTTATAACTGTATGTACCAAGTCGCTCTTCAATATATGTATAGATAGAAGTCAGGTTCATGCGGTAGTACAGTGGTAGTAAGACTGCTGCTATCAGAATAAAGCCAATTGCATTTCCAAGTACAAACTGAAAGTATTTGAATTCATTCCCTGCCGGATTACCTACCTCGCCTGGAACAGAGATAAAGGTTACTCCAGACAATGCTGTTCCGATCATTCCAAAAGCAACCAGATACCATTTAGAATTCCTATTTGCCGTAAAAAAAGTAGAGTTATCAGATGATTTCTTTGAAGTGAAATATGATATTCCTAATAAGATCAGAAAATATCCAATCAAAAAACTAAGTAAAATTCCTGGAGCCATAAAATTTATTTGTTGTGATACTAAGCTAAATTAACAATTAAGTTCTTAATTCATTTATAGTATTGGTACAATTCGGCATAAAGATTAGTATCTGAATTTATCCTTCAACAAGATGTGTAAAGATTAAGTTTTCTATTTAAATTTGTAGAATGAATTTTTCTTCTAAACTGTTAGAAAACGCAGTCAATGAATTTTCTTCACTGCCTGGAATTGGTCAGAAAACAGCCTTACGCTTAGTATTGCATCTGCTTAATCGACCGAATACTGAGGTTGAGAAGTTTAGTCATGCCCTTACTGTTTTAAAAAGGGATATTAGATTCTGTGAAGTATGCTATAATATTTCTGATCATCCGATGTGTCAGATTTGCAGTTCGGTAAAACGAGACAAATCACTAGTTTGTGTAGTTGAAGATACTCGTGACGTAATGGCCATTGAAAATACCGGTACTTTTCAGGGAGTTTATCATGTGCTAGGTGGCTTAATATCTCCAATGGATGGTATTGGGCCTTCAGATCTTACTATAGATGGACTTGTAGAACGTGTTAATTCAGGAGGTATAAAAGAAGTTATTCTTGCTATAAGTGCAACAATGGAGGGTGATACAACTATTTTTTATCTGTATAAGAAGCTTAAAGATTCAGGAATTCAAATCAGTACCATTGCCCGTGGCATAGCTTTTGGTGGAGAATTAGAATATGTAGATGAAATTACTTTGGGTAGATCAATTGCAACGCGCATTCCTTATGAAAACTCTCTTGCCAGATGATCTTGGTGTCAATTATAATGATTTAAATAAATTTTAATCCTTTACAATGGATCTCAAAAATAAAACGGTGGTAATAACCGGTGCATCATCAGGAATAGGTAAATCCTGTGCAGAGCAGTTTGCAAAAAGAGGAGCTAATCTGGTGCTTGGTGCACGTCAATATGTTACGCTTTGTGAAATAGCCCAAGATCTTGAACAACGTTTTGGAATTAAGGCTATTGCTGTTCAGTGTGATGTTTCAAAAGAGTTAGATTGTATGGAGTTGATCAATCAGGCAAAAACTGCTTTTAAGCGAATCGATGTGCTTATAAATAATGCGGGTATCTCTATGCGTGCCTTATTTAAGGATCTTGATCTTCTTGTTTTACGTAATTTAATGGATGTTAATTTTTGGGGTGCTGTTTATTGTACCAAATATGCCTTGCCTGAATTAATTAAAAATAAGGGTTCTGTTGTTGGAGTTTCATCGATAGCTGGATACCGCGGACTTCCGGGAAGAACCGGTTATTCTGCTTCAAAATTTGCTTTAAATGGCTTCCTTGAATCATTACGGGTTGAAAATTTAAAAACCGGCTTACATGTGATGATCGCATCTCCGGGATTTACAGCATCTAATATTCGAAATGTTGCACTTGCAAAAGATGGGACCTCACAAGGTGAAACCAGTATGGACGAAGACAAAATGATGAGCTCTGATGAAGTAGCAGCAATCATTGTCAAGGGAATTGAACAGCGTAAGCGTTCTCTAATCATGACCTCACAAGGAAAACTTACTGTATTGCTCAATAAAATATGGCCTTCTTGGTTAGATGGCTTGGTTTATAATCATTTTACAAAAGAAAAAAATCCGCTCATTAAATGAAACTATACTTATTTCTTATACTTTTCTTGCTTTCTGAAATTTCAACTGCTTTTGGCGGTATCGGGATAAAACGAGATATCTCATACAGAGGTCAATCTCAGAATATCAGAAATTTTTTAGATGTGTATTATCCAGAAAATACAGAAAATCCTAAAGATGTTTTGGTTTTTATTCATGGAGGATCCTGGGATAGTGGGCAAAAAGAAACCTATTGGTGGCTAGGGAAAAATTTGGCTAGTAAAAATGTTGTCTCAGTGATCATAAATTATAGTTTAAGCCCTAAATCGCAGTATGAAGAAATGGCATATGATTGTTCTGAGGCCCTAAAATGGGTAAAAGATAGCATTGCAACCTATGGCGGAAGTCCAGGCAGGATATTTGTAATGGGGCATTCAGCAGGAGGGCATTTGGCTGCATTGATCAATAATGATCCAAGATTTTTTAAGAAGGCTGGGATTATAAATCCAATAAAGGGAGTGATCCTGAATGATGGATTTGGACTTGATATGTTAGAATATTTGAATGCAGCTGAGAAAAATAAGCAAACGGAGAGCTTTTTAACTACTTTTTCAACTGATCAGAATCAGTGGAAAACAGGTTCACCTATGTTTTACCTTGAAAATGTACAAAATCCCTTTCTGATCTTTGTTGGTGAACGTACTTATCCTGCTATTAAACTTCAGTCAGATCGTTTGTATAAAGTACTAACCGAGGCAAAAAAACCTGCAGAAATTACTATTATAAAAAGAAAAAAGCATAAAGCAATGATCGCGCAAATGATTTTTCGGAATAATCAGATTTATAGTATGATCTTGACTTTTATGAATAAGTATCGTTGATGTATTTTTTTTTGAGCGAAATTGAAGGATTTACTTTCAGCTGATTTTACTTTTAGTGATATTCTATATTTTTAGAAAAAAATTATAAATTTTCACTGCCATGTTTAAAACTCCATTGGATAGATTCCGTTTCATTGCATTTGTTGAAGGTTGTTCATTCCTATTGATCGGATTTACCATGATACTTAAATATAGGTATGATATGCCAGGCCCAAATTATGTGGTAGGTATGGTTCATGGATTACTTTTTATTCTTTACATAATTTTGCTAATCCAGGTTGCCTATTTGTATAAATGGTCATTCTGGAAACTAACAATGAGCTTTATTGCATCATTAATTCCTTTTGGTACTTTTTATGCCGATAAGAAATTGTTTTCAAAATAGGAGATGCTTTAATGTTTAGTATCTTAACTATGCGTTGAAATGCATTCAAAAAGCAAAAATTACATTCTTTTTTGAATTTTCTTAATTGCAATTTCAATTGATTTTTCCGGTTCTATGATATTGAACTCACCCCAGAATTCAGAATCAGCAAAATTTGATACTTTATCGATCATGATCACATTTTGTCTGAGTTTTTCGGTAGACTTTTTTAGATCATTGGATCCTTTTTTCCAATCTGTTACAGCTAGTTCTATCGTTGATTCATAAGTTGTATTAAATAGTTTTCTATCCCAGTTTACTCTGAAAATAATATCGCCACGGGAATATCCAAAAATCCACTTTCCATTACTCTCACGGTAGTTAATTTGGTAAGTTGCTATTGTTGGATATACTTCTGCACCAACAGGTTTTTTCTTAGTTACCATATTGCTTACTGCTTTTCTGTTTTCAACATTCAGGTTGAAGGTGGCACTGATTACTGCCAGACTCTCTGTATCAATGTATAATTTTCCGAAATAAAGTGGTTCAGTGATCTGCGGTCGCTGTTTGAAAGATAGAACAAAAACCTTTCTATTATCTATCTGCGTGTTGTTTTCAAGTGAAAACGTGTAGTTAGCTAATGGATTTTCAGTGAAAATAATAGTAGGATATTTCATGATGTCCAGAAAAATGGTATTGTATGGTCCGCCCTGAAGTTTAAAGGTTAGTGTGTCAAGTTTGGTGTAATCTGTATTTTTTCTCCCCTTGAATAATTGGATGAAATCATTTGTATTGCTGATATATGGTTGTTTTTCAATTTCTACTACAGATTCAGAAAGTGAAATATAAGTTTTACGTTTTTTGATAGTCTCCCGGTAAAAGCCGGTCATCAGGTTTTGATCTGTACTGTAATTCATTTCTCTTTTTTGTAATACTTTTCCCAAAAGTAATTCTGCGTCATTTGTACTTACTATTACCTCGTTTAGAGCAATATTATGAGGATCAAGACTTATTAGATTGTTTTCTGCCTTTAGCTCTTTCAGGTTAATTACTTTGTTTTTATAGCCTATGTAGCTAAGCATCAATTGACTATTTATCTTACCGATAGGAATTTTAATGGAAAATTCACCTTCGCTATTAGTTATAGTTGAAATATTGGTCCCCAATAATGATATTGTTGCAAAACTTAATTCCCTTCTGTTCTGGCTGTCAGAAACCTTTCCTTTATATTGAGTAAAAGTGATCGAATCACTCAAATTTGACTGAATTCCTGATGCAATCAGGTTTGCCGTGTTTGATTCAAAAAATAATAGGAATAAAGACATTGTCCTTATTGCCTTTAAGACTGTGTTGGTCTGTATTTCCATACAAAAGGAATTAGCGTATTTTTTTTATTCAAAGGTTTTTACACTTTGAATATAATTGGTATTCTAAATTTACTCATGTTTCTTGGTATTTATCTTAACAAATCAGCCTAATAGATATTTTTTTGATTTTGAACGTTCATTAAATTGAATTTTAGACGAAAAAATATAGGGTTATTTCTGGTTTTTAATAAGTTAATATAGGCTGAGTTCAACTGATTAGTGCAATTTTTCGAAACAAATGACAAAATGATTTTGAGGTCATTTTGCCATTTGACAAAGTAGTGCAACCTTTGGTTTACTATGACGAAAAATTACACACAACTAAGTTTGGTACAAAGGTATCAAATTCA
>CAMDQV010000140.1 GCA_945906015.1 Pedobacter schmidteae
AAAACTACTTCAAGTTTGTTAAAAAGCAATAAGTACTTTATGGCAATAAGCTTATTTTTGAGTTCTTTTAATAGTAATTCCAAATCCTCTATTGACATTTGTTTCTTGTAAACCAAAAACGAAATTACATTAGAGTATGATCCTTCAAAATATCTTTCTGTAAGTCCTTTAATGCTTTGTTCAGAATAGGTAGATACCTTAGCTTAGTAAGGTGATAGGCCAGGTTTAAAGGAGCGCCTCCGGGTTGCGGTATATCCGGCAACATTACAAAGGATTTTACCAAAGCAATATACCGGAACAGAGGCAGGGGTGCTCAGCATTGGTAGTTTTTATATTATGCCACCGGCCAATGTTGTGCTATCTTTTTTTGAAGGAATGTCACGCTTCTTTCAAGCTGATCCATTCCATCTACACCATCTTCAATACTGATCCAACTATCAAATCCAACTCTCTTCAGTTCTGTGAAAATAGCATCATAATCATTAAGCCCCTTGCCAATCTCGCCATGGCTCAGTCTTTTTGCATATCCCACAGCTCCGCCTTCTTCGCTGCGCAGGTCTTCGATCGTTCCTTCTTTGAGATACCTATCGCTGGCATGCATAGTTACTACACGATGCGACACTCTTTTCAGGAGTTCAATAGGATCTTCTCCCGCAAGGTACGTGTTACTTGGATCGTAATTGACCCCGAAAAAAGGATGGTCTATACTATCCACAAGCTTGCAGAATACATCCATTTTCTGTGCAAATTCAGGGTATTCCCAAAAATCATCTTTATAATGATTTTCCAGAATAAGCGTGATGTTACGTTCCTGCGCATATGGTAAGCAGGCATTTATACTATCAGCTGCTAACTTAACACCCTCATCTACAGCAATCTCTGGACGTTTCTGTCCTGATAGCACACGACAAAAAGAACCGCCAAGAGCATAGGTCATATCAATCCATCTTTTCTGTTTTTCGATCTCATTTTTTCGGAAGGCAGCATTCTGGTGTGTAAAATCTGGAGAACAGCACATCATCGGGATCTGTTTTCCATGATCTTCAACCTGGCGGCGGAATTTGGCCCAGTTTTTTTCATCTTCCATCTCCCAAAACCCTGCGTACCACTCTAATCCTTCGATTTCTAGTTTTGATGCTAATTCTATCCATTCTGATAGACCCATGCTTCCTTTGCATAAAGGAGTGATATACGCTTTGGGGAATGCGGCTAATTTTGGCATAGCAATTATTTTGAAATATTATTTTTCAAGTATTGAGGCATCCTTAGGCGGATTACGGCCTATAAAAGGGTACTGTTCTAAATCCATTACCTGTCCCGATACCGGGCCACACTCATCGCTAATCCAGTATACAACACCGGCCGCAATTTCTTCTGGCCATAAAATTCTGCCTGAGGGTGCATAAACCCGCGGAACGTCTTTATACCAATCGTCTCCAAGGCCATGCTCACGTTTTCGGATAGTTTCGTTTTCAGTAGCAACCCATCCCGGATTGATCTGATTCACCCGTACTCCTTCTTCGCGTAAAAGTGTATCACCAAGGTTACGGGTCATTGTCATCATTGCGCCTTTTGAAATACTGTAAGGAAGCAAATTAGGTTCGCCGCTATATGCATTTACGGAACCGATATTGAGTACACATCCATGCGTCTTTCTAAGGTGTGGCAAAGCAGCCTTGGTTAGTGCAAATGGGAAAACCGTATTTACCTCCAAAACCTGACGAAGAAATGCAGAATCGGTACTGTGAATATCTGAGGAAACGATCATTGCCGCATTATTCACAATTGAATCGAGCTTCCCAAAAGCTTTCAATGCCGCATCGATTAAGTGTTTTGGAGCATCTTCAAGAGAAATATCGACAATGCTCAACACAGCATTTCTTTCACCCAGTTCTTTAACTACGGCTTCTCCTGCCTCCTTGTTCCGTCCGTTGATGACCACCTTTGCTCCCTCTGCTACGCAGCGGACCGCTATGGCTTTTCCTATTCCGGTTGTACTTCCTGTTATAATGACAACTTTATCTTTTAATCGCATCAGTTTTAATATGGTTTAAGTACGCTTTTCACTACTTCGCCCTTATGCATTTTTTCGAAGGCTGTGTGCCAGTCATGGATAGACCACACCCCTCCAATAATTGGACTTACATCTAATGCTCCGCTCGCCATTAATGCGATAACACGCTCCCATATAGGCCAGTTATGGCTGAAGCTGCCTTGAAGTCTGACGTTTTTCTGAATTATAGGATCCAGAGAAAATCCCAGAGGCTGAGGACCCCAGCCAACTTTTGATATAATCCCATTTGGGCGAACCATCGCCATCGCCATCTTCATTGTAATACTTGCACCTGCTGCGTCAATAATGCAGTCTACACCAAGCCCGTCACGCCTCATTGCCCATTCTGTAGCATCTCTGATGAATGCCTCACAACCGTATTGTTTAGCGATTTCTAAACGATGTTTGTCTGATTCTAATCCAACAATAGCAACTTCTGCACCACATAGCCTTGCCATTGCTGCACAAAGGATCCCAATTGTTCCCGGACCAAGTACAACAACCCGGTCACCTGGCTTAAGACGTGCGTTTTCAACAACAGCGCTATATGCTACACAACAGGGCTCAGTAAGACAGGCATGCTCAAAAGAAATTTGATCTGGCACTCCATGTAAACAACGTTCCGGTACACGAACATAACGGGTCATCGCACCATTTACGCCATATCCAAAGCCTTTTCTGGAAGGGTCAAGATTATATAATCCGATCTTTGTCATCGGGCTATTCATATCTATGATCGCGGCAGTTTCACTAACCACTCTGTCACCTTCTTTCCATTTGGTTACATTTTTGCCTGTTTCAGCAATAAACCCTCCAAATTCATGTCCAAGAACAACAGGATAATTTACTGGCCAGCTATGGTCAGCTGTCCATTGATGCAGATCACTGCCACAAACTCCTACATTGGCTACTTCGAGCAATATATCATTATCACCAATTGTTGGCTTTTCAATTTCACGAATTTCAACTGACCCTTTCTCAGGTGCATAGTTAACAACAGCGGCTGATTTCATATTTTTTATAAAAAAAGATTATTGAACTGATTTCATTTTTTCCCAATAGCTACATCCCCATAGGCATGTATCTTTTGGCAGATTAAACGAAGAGAGCTTTCCAGATTACCATCAGCCGTTTTAAAAGCATCAGCATCAATTGTTAAAGGCGCTCCAAGAACAACCATTGGCGCTCCAAATTCTGGGCAACGAATGGCTTGTTCTAATGTTAATCCACCAACTGCCTGCACAGGAATGTTTACCGCATTCACTACTTCGCGAAGCTGATCAAGGGGGCTAGGCATGCGATTGCCTTGTGCAGCAATTCCGCGGCGTTCGTCATAACCGATATGATGAATAACATAATCACAGCCCAGGTCTTCTAACCATTTAGCTGCCCCAATCATATCTTCACAGCCCAGATTATCTCCCATGACCTTTACCCCAAAATCTCGGCCTGCATTCACTACACACTTAATAGTTTCAGCATGGGCTCTTGCCATAACCACCACATGTGTTGCTCCCGCTTTAGCCATCATTTCTGCTTCAAGATATCCCCCATCCATTGTTTTAAGGTCTGCAACAATAGGCACATTAGGAAAGGCTTTACGCAATGCTCTCACGCCATGCAGCCCTTCTGCCAGGATCAGCGGTGTGCCTGCTTCTAGCCAGTCAACTCCAGCCCTCATGGCCAATGCGGCAGTTTCAAGTGCCTCGTCAATATTTGTTAAATCAAGCGAAATTTGTACTACAGGTTTCATAAGTATATATTGGGTATAGAGGCGTTCAGTCTATTTAATTGCTTATTTGAGCATATTGGCGATTAACCCATTGCTTTTATAAATGAAATGATTCAATTTCTGAATATGGCAACGATACTGTTTATTAGCTTGCCTTTTTTTACGGCAATAATGGTGAATATCCTCCCATCATATTGAACGGAAAGGTATTCACCACAATCTTTATAATTTTGAAAAATTGATTTAATTTTCAAATACCATCATGTAAATGTATCGCACATCTCTTCTTTTACAAATAAGACAATTTGGAATATCTACAGGCCTAGGCTGTTATACTATTCAGCAGACTCTAGTCTGGTAATATTCTCACCTTTATGTCTTTAAAAAACACCTTGCTCTTTGGGTCATGGCCTTGGAGTGCAAATGTTCCAGTAGCAATTTTTCTGTTTACATGATTCTTTAGCGGGACGTAATTTTCAGGTTCCGTATAATCTGTTATAATTTTATCGTTTATCTTAGTAATGATGTGTTTACCTTGAACGATAATAGTTTCTGTAAACCATTCATCATCTTTAACAATAACGTCTCTGGTGTCTAAGATATCATATAATCCGGCTGTCTTTTTCCAGTCGGTATGCGAATTATTCACCTGCACTTCAAATCCTTTGTCAGGGAAATTTTGATCTTGATACGCCGTGTGAAAATAGATTCCCGAATTAGACCCTTTTATGGTCATTACCTTTGCCTGAAACTCAAAGTTCTTAAAATTGGCATTAGCCACAGGCCCTGCATAATATAGGTGTGAACGTGGTCCGAATACCATGATGCTCCCATCAACTACAGAGAACGTACCTGGTTTTTCACTGAATTTCCATTCGTTCAATGTTTTGCCATCCCACAGGCTTATCCATTTATTACTATTTACCTTCTTAACACTTGAGCATGCGGTTAAAATGAATAGTACCGCAAAAAATAAAATGATATTTTTCATAAAAATACTTTTTAACTACTATATATCGTCAAACAAAGTGGACAATCTAGTTGTTTAAATGTAAGATTTTTTCTTTTAAAAATTTACGATTATTATCATTTGTTTTGAGGAAAAGAGTCTCCTTATCTTACGATGAGTCGCTTTAATGATTTCTCTGTAGATTTTTTTGGCTTTTGTTCCATGACATTTATTTTAATTGTTAATGATGAAAACACGCTAAAATTTAGACTATATTTTGTCCAGCTTAGTCAGGTGATTTACAAAAAAAGGAGAAAAGGGATGATCTTTGGGAGTAAGAACTCCTTCATCATTCAAGAGTTTTGAGATTTTTCGATTAGCGATAGGGGGGGTGTTTGTACTTTATAAAATTGCTATATAACTTTTTTTAATTATCTTTCAATAGTGCTAGTATTGTTTTTGATTAGGTTTGAGTGTACCGAGGCCTTAGGCGCAAGTTCAACATAATGGTACAGTTTATATTTTGGAAAATGATGAGTTGCATTTTAGTGCAAGAACACCTTGCAAGAAAAGTAATTAGATTGCATACAAAAGTTAAATTACCAGCTTACCACTAAAAATTTATGGATATCAACATTGTACATACAACTTATGTTAATGAGAAGGTTGATTTGGTGGCTCAGTTATGTATTTTTTCCTGAGGGATTTTCTGATTTCGCCTATTTAGGAGATTTGAGTAAATACCATTTGAAAGAAATGCAATCAAAATTAAATTGGAGTTGGAAAGAAGAAATAACACTTTATTCCTCCTATCAGTTAGTTAAATGGTCAAACCGGCATTCAATATATATCATTTACTACACCTTAGTAGGTGATTTTATACAGATTAAAGAAGAGGTTTGGAAGAAAGAAAATGAAATATTTATTCACCCTTTACGTAAAGATTATGAGTTTAAATGACCTTAGCTTAGGCCTATAAATTTTAGCAGGACAAAACAGAATAGTTACAGCCTAACTAATTTTTAGTGAGGCTTTTTATTATTCAACCGTGATCAAATATGATCCATCTTCCGTGCTTATCAAAGATAGTGATGCTAGTAGATATTTTCTCACCCTTGGCATT
>CAMDQV010000141.1 GCA_945906015.1 Pedobacter schmidteae
CTGATAACAGATAACTGAAAACAGAAAACAGACCTCCAACTTCATACTGTAATTCTGCAAAATGCCAGAAACAAAAAAGACCCGCTCGGTGAGCAGGTCTTTTGTATAGATCTAAAAAAAAATTATTCTTCTTTTTTCTCTTCAGCCTGAGTGTCTTCTGATGGAGTTTCTTCAGGCGCAGAAGCCTCGATCTCTGTTTCTTCAGCTTGAATTTCTTGAACCTCAACTTCTTCAGCTTCAACTTGAACTTCTTCAACTTGAACTTCCTCAACTTGAACTTCTTCAACAACAGAAGCTTCAACAACTTCTTCTATTTCAGCTTGAGGAACAGCTGCAGCTACTGCAGCAGGAGAATCATCAGCTTTCTTTGATTTTGAACCACGACGACGAGTAGATTTCTTTTCAGAAACTGATTCACCAGAAGTGTAAATTTCATTGTAATCAACTAATTCAATTAAAGCCATAGAAGCATTATCACCTAAACGATTTCCCATTTTAAGAATACGGGTATAACCTCCAGGACGATCAGCAACCTTGGCAGCGATATCGCGGAAAAGAATAGATACCACTTCTTTATTCTGCAAATAACTGAATACTGTACGACGTGAGTGAGTAGAATCGTCTTTTGACCTTGTAATGATTGGTTCAACGTATACACGCAAAGCTTTGGCTTTTGCAAGTGTAGTTGTAATGCGCTTGTGTAGTATAAGCGAAGAAGCCATGTTGGCAAGCATCGCTCTGCGATGACTGTCTGTACGACTTAAATGGTTTACTTTTTTACCGTGTCTCATTATTTGTTTGATTGTGCACGTGCATACCGTCGATCAACCTTTCGGGATCGGGAATTATGCATTTCGCTTATTTATTCTTCGTCTAATTTAAACTTCGAAAGGTTCATACCGAATGATAAACCTTTTGATTTTACTAAGTCTTGGATTTCAGTTAATGACTTTTTACCAAAATTTCTGAATTTCAGCATGTCAGCAACATCATAAGAAACAAGATCAGCCAATGAACGTATATCTGCTGCTTTTAAGCAATTCAGAGCACGAACAGAAAGATCAAGATCAACTAATTCCATTTTAAGGATTTTACGCATGTGCAGTATTTCCTCATCCACTTCTTTAGTTTCTTCTTTAGCCTGAGATTCAAGCATGATGTTCTCATCAGAGAATAACATGAAATGGTGAATAAGAATCTTAGCAGCTTCTTTCAAAGCTTCTTCAGGATGAATTGATCCGTCAGTTGTAATATCAAGAACAAGTTTCTCGTAATCTGTCTTTTGCTCTACACGGAAGTTCTCAATAGAATACTTAACATTCTTGATTGGAGTATAGATAGAATCAATAGCGATAACACCAAGAGGTGCATCAGCATTTTTATTCTCTTCTGCTGCAACATAACCTCTTCCTTTATTAACTGTCAATTCAATCTCCAGGGTAACTGCAGATTCCATGTTACAGATAACAAGGTCTGAGTTAAGAACTTCAAAGTTATTTGAGAACTTAGTAATGTCACCAGCTTTGAACTGATCTTGTCCATTAATAATTACAAATACTTTTTCGTTATCGCCAGACTCACCAATTTTGTTAAAGCGAACCTGCTTTAAGTTAAGGATTATCTCAGTTACGTCTTCAACAACACCTTTGATGGTTGAAAATTCATGGGAAACTCCTGAAAAACGAACGGAAGTTATTGCGAAACCTTCTAAGGAAGATAAAAGTATTCTTCGTAAAGCATTACCAATGGTAACACCAAAACCAGGCTCTAAAGGTCTAAATTCAAATGTTCCGTCGAAATCCGTAGATTTCTGCATGATAACTTTATCAGGTTTTTGAAATGCTAAAATTGCCATTTATCTAATTTGTTTATTGTTTATGGATATCAGATATGTGATATGAGAAAACTCATGTCTCCCGACCCTATCTCTATCCTATTCAGGTTAATTTCTATGAAATCAGATGTGAGATTTCTAAAAACGAAATCTTAAATCTCAAATCTCATATCTTATTTAGAGTACAACTCGACGATTAGATTTTCCTTGATATTTTCAGGAATCTCATCACGACTTGGCAAGTTCAGGAATTTACCTGTTAAGGAATTTGCATCCCATTCTAACCAGCTGAATTTATTAATTGTTCTTGCAGCCACTGAATGTGCAACAGCTTCAAGACTTTTTGAACGTTCACGAACTGCGATAACATCGCCAGAACGTAACGAATAAGAAGCAATATTTACGATCTCACCATTTACAGTAATATGTTTATGACCAACTAGCTGACGTGCAGCAGAGCGGGTTGGAGCAATTCCTAAACGGTAAACTGTATTATCTAAACGTGCCTCAAGAAATTTAAGCAAATTCTCTCCTGTAATACCTTCTTTTGCAGAAGCTTTATGAAAAAGATTTTCGAAATAACGCTCTAAAACACCGTAAGTGTATTTAACTTTTTGCTTCTCCATTAACTGCACAGCAAATTCTGATTGCTTACCTCTTTTTCTGGAGGTACCATGCATCCCTGGAGGATAGTTTTTTCTTTCCAATGCCTTATCAGGACCAAAAATTGGTTCTCTGAATCTTCGGGCGATTTTGGACTTGGGTCCTGTGTATCTAGCCATTTTTGTGTGGTTTTTAAAGTATCATCCCAACCATGTCGGGAGAATCTTAGCTTTAAAAAAAATTATTAATTATATGTGTTAAACTCTTCTTCTTTTTGGAGGACGGCAACCATTATGTGGAAGCGGAGTAATATCCTGAATCGTAGTTACTTCAATACCTGCAGTCTGCAAAGTACGGATAGCTGACTCACGACCGGAACCCGGACCCTTAACGTACACCTGAACCTTACGAAGACCAAGATCATGCGCTACCTTAGCACAATCACCAGCAGCCTGTCCGGCAGCATATGGAGTATTTTTCTTAGAACCTTTAAAACCCATCTTTCCAGCCGAAGACCATGAAATGGTTTGACCCTGAAGATTGGTTAAGGTAATTATGATATTATTAAATGTAGCGTTAACGTGTGCTTCGCCGATGGGCTCTACAATTACAACACGCTTTTTGGTAATCTTTTTAGTTTTAGCCATTTTTTGAGATTTGAGATGTGAGACTTGTCCCGATTATTATCAGGATGACACTCCTATCTATTTCTTTGTTGTTTAATCATGAAGTTTGAATCCATTTAGATCCGAAATCATATCCGCTTAATTTGTTAATTAATGGAGATCAGGATTCGAAATACTCTCATATCTCAAATCTGGTATCTCATATCTTACTTAGTTGCTTTTTTCTTATTTGCAACAGTTTTACGTTTTCCTTTACGAGTACGTGAGTTATTCTTGGTACGCTGACCACGAACTGGCAATCCCTTACGGTGACGTAAGCCACGGTAACAACCGATATCCATTAAACGTTTGATGTTTAATTGCACTTCAGAACGTAATGCACCTTCTACCTTGATTTCATCATTGATAAAACCACGAATTGCTGCTAACTGATCATCAGTCCAGTCCTGAACTTTAATATTCACATCAATACCCGCATCATTCAGGATCCGTTGTGCGGTTGCCTTTCCGATACCGAAAATGTAAGTAAGACCGATCTCACCTCTTTTGTTTCTTGGTAAATCAATACCTGCTATCCTTGCCATAATTGCTTGAGTTGTAAGTTGTAGGTTATAAGTAGAAAGTCAGAAACTTATAACTTATAACTTATTATTTATAACTTATTACTATTAATATTATCCCTGACGTTGTTTAAATTTTGGGTTCTTTTTGTTGATCACATAAAGTACTCCTTTGCGACGGATCACCTTACAATCAGCACTACGTTTTTTGATGGATGCTCTAACTTTCATCTTTATCCTATTTATATCTGTATGTTATTCTGCCTTTACTCAAATCATAAGGAGACATTTCCAATTTCACTTTATCTCCAGGTAAAATTTTGATGTAGTGCATCCTCATCTTACCAGAAATATGCGCAATGATCTCATGTCCGTTTTCTAACTCAACACGAAACATTGCATTAGACAATGCCTCTCTAATTATTCCGTCTTGTTCTATTGAAGCCTGTTTGGCCATATATTATTTAATTTTTCCTGCTTTAATTTAAACTCTGATTGAAAATCCGTGTAATTCTCTCAAATACAACAGCTTTAAAAACAAAATTTCGAACCTTAAGCTTATCACAACCGGGTTGCAAAATTAAATAAAAAAATTTAATATTTAATCTTTTTGTTTTAAAACTTCCTCAATGTACTCAAATGACGAAAGCACATCGGCTTTACCCCTTTTAATTGCTACTGTATGCTCATAATGAGCAGATGGTTTCTTGTCAACAGTACTTACTGTCCAGCCATCTTCCCAAAATTTAACGCCAGCCTTACCGGCATTAATCATTGGTTCGATTGCAATAACCATCCCCTCTTCTAATTTTATACCAGAACCACGTTTACCATAATTTGGAACCTCAGGCTTTTCATGCAGTTTTACACCTACACCATGGCCTACAAGTTCTTTCACTACACCAAAACCATTTTTTTCTGCATGCTCCTGAACTGCATAACCCACATCACCCACTCTCATTCCAACAACAGCCTTTTCAACAGCAAGGTTCAAACACTCTTTGGTAACTTTAAGAAGTTTCATTGTCTCAGCATTCACATTCCCAATAGGAAACGTATAGGCCGAGTCGCCAAAGAACTCATTTAATATCACACCGCAATCAACTGAAACAATGTCTCCGTCTTTGATAACATACTCACTCGGAAATCCGTGTACTACCTGGTCATTTAATGAAATGCAAAGGGAATAAGGAAATCCATTATAGTTCAAAAATGCAGGAACGCCACCATAATCACGGATAAACTCTTCGGCAATTTTATTAAGCTCTATAGTCTTTACACCTTCTCCAATATTTTTGGCCACTTCAGCCAAGCTTTTCGAAACGAGCAGAGAACTTTCCCTGATCTTCTCAATATCTTCAGAAGACTTGTAAAAAATCTTAGACATGAATCTTAAATTACCGAACCGCCTGCCGAAACAGGAGTACGACCTTTTATCCTGCCAGTTTTCATTAATCCATCGTAATGACGCATCAATAAATGACTTTCAACCTGCTGCAATGTATCTAAAACAACACCAACCAGAATTAACAGAGATGTACCGCCATAGAAATTAGCGAATTGACTGTTAACACCAAGGATAATAGCAAGAGATGGCATGATCGCAATAATGGCCAAAAATACGGATCCAGGTAAAGTAATTTTAGATATAACTGCATCTATATAATCACCCGTTGACTTACCTGGCTTTACACCCGGAACAAATCCACCATTCTTTTTCATATCATCTGACATTTGAACCGGATTAACGGTAATAGCTGTGTAGAAAAAAGTAAAGGCAATGATCATAAAGCCAAAGGTCAAATTGTACGTTAAAGATGTATAATCACTGAACGCTGCTAAGAAAGAAGATTGTGCTGAAGGAAAGAATGACCCAATGGTGGTAGGTATGAACATGATCGCCTGCGCGAAAATGATTGGCATAACACCAGCTGCATTTACCTTTAATGGAATATACTGACGTACACCGCCATATTGTTTAGCACCAACGATTTTTTTAGCATACTGTACAGGAATTTTTCTGACACCCTGAACAATCAGGATAGTAAACATTACTACTAGGAACAGAGCAGCGATCTCAACAATAAATGAGATCAAACCTCCCTGAGCTCCCATACGTGAGTTAAACTCAGAAAGAATACCAAAAGGTAATTGAGCGATGATACCTACCATGATGATCATA
>CAMDQV010000142.1 GCA_945906015.1 Pedobacter schmidteae
TCCCTGCCCTCTAAGCCGAGATGAATCTCCTTTGTTGCATAGGAAGTATGCGTGGCTGAATATATTTTTATGTCGAATTGTCCAAGTTTTTTCTGCAATGCCTGGATATGTTCCCTAGAACCTTCATTTGAATTAAATTCAAGCCTTACCCATTCCACACCAATCTGCTTCAGAAATAGCAAGTCGCTGTCTGTTGCATTTGTTTTAAGTCGATGACATACTTTCAGGTCTGCACTACTGGAATTCAATTCAGCCCCCAGCTCAATACTATTACCGTAAGTACTCAATGTACCTAAGGAAAGAGCTGCTCCAAGTCCGGCACGCGAATTCAGCTTAATAAATTCTCTTCTTGATTTATTTATGTCCACAGATTTAAATTTGAAGAATGAGATATTGAAAATTCATGAATCATCCCAGTAATTTTCAAGATTTTAAAAACACTCCAGAAACCTTACCTTCTCTAGCAATAATTCTTTCCAAGATTTCTATCGAATAAAAAAATTGCCTTGGAGTGTGCAATAAACCATTGGTAACAATTTTCTCAGGTTTACTGGAATAAAGTTTAAAGCAGTCATTATAATAATTTATTACCGTAGGATCATGGCTATGCTCGATTGTCAAAAGGCAAAAGACTAGAACATCATCTAGAGCACCCCAAACAAAGTTGCCATTCTCATTCAATTTAGCTTTCGGATTGCTTAGTGATAAACCACCATGATCCATATCAGATGGCATTCCTTTTGTAGGAATATAGGTCTTTTCAAGAGTTGATATACCCATTTCAATTCCCTTCCTAAAAGTTGGATAATGTAAAACTCGTAGTGAATCATTCATTACCATCCAACAGGCTTGAATAGAATGCCAGCCACTAACTCCCTGAGGATAAAAATTACCCCAGTTTGGTGCATCAAACGTAAATGGTCTAAAATTATCATCCAGCATCTCGAGCAATACTCCATCATCAGGCCTCCAATGATGTTCACAAATTACACGAACACAATAGCGGGCAATTTTTTCAACCGCAGGATCACGACTAACCTTCAGCAATGGAGTTAAAGCGGCTAAAAAATGTTGCCAGCTTGGCAGACGCCTGGTTCCTGGTTCTAAGGCCTCTGTATGGGCTGAAACATGCTGATAAGTTGGTGAAAGCAGTCTATCTTTTACGGAAATTACTGTTTTTATTGCCAAATCCAGATCACGCGGATCTTTAGTAGCAATATATAATTCTGCTAGCCCCTGCATCATATAGATATCTCCATAATGATCCAAAGGTTCAGAAAGCCGTTTACTGCCATCTCTGCTAACAAATGATGCCCAACGGTAATCATCTGTCAATGCACTTTTTATGAGAAAATCACGGCCCTTAATTGCAGCCTCTAGATGGAGCTTATTATGAGTGATATGGTTGTATAAGTAGCTGAACATCCAAACGGCACGGCCCTGAAAATACATTCCTTTATTTTCAAAATCAGGTTCCTGTCCGGGACTAATAGCATTAGCAAATCCACCGTATTTATGATCTATACCACGTTCCCAATTTGGGATATAAATATCTTTAAGATAGTTATAGTGGTATTTAAGTAAATCAGGAAGTGACATCCCACCTAGCTGTTGAACAGTATCCTCAACTATTCCTTTTATAGGCATTTTTTTATCCGTGTTGCCCGGAAACTTACTTTGCCTGCTAACCGAAGATTGTTCGGATGCAAACAGCTCTGGAGCCATACCCAATCCAATAAATGCGCCTAATCCTGATAAAGAATTCTTTTTCAGAAATTGACGTCTTGAATACTCTCTATTTTTCATGAGTTCTTATATTAAAGCCAAGCAATATGTTTATAAAAAAACTATTTCTTCTTAATATTAAAGTTTCATTATTTAAAAATGAGTACTCCAAAATATTTAGGTAGATGAAACTGTGGCTTTGGGTTTTGCACCACAGCCCAAGTTAAATAATGCGGATTGGTACTTCTGCTAGATGTTTTATAAAAATTAGCCTTCCATTCCACTCCTTTTTCAGGATGAGTATAATTGCCATATTTTTTCAATAAAGCCAAAGGCATCTTAAACTCAAGATACCAGGTAACCGGTTCATCAATCTCCTTATCTAATTTCTTTGGCAATGTATGTGCAACTTCAACAACATTGAAATCTTCTTCTTTCACATTAATTCTTTTACCATCTATCTGATAGGCCATTAATGCTGTACCCCCTGCATTGATCTCAATATTAAAATATCGTAGCGGCCATTCCTTGTCTGGAGAAAAAAAGAACTCCACACAGGCATCCGTTGACACAGAACTGTTAAACTTATCATTTTGAATTCTGACATGTTGGTCTTCCACTTTATAAATAAGGTATAAATTATCCTTATCATACATCATCTTTGCTCTGACCACCGGTTGAAAGGCCGGAATTTTTCCCATGTAATTCGTAATATTAATTTCTTCTATCTTTTTCCACTGAGCTTTATCCCAGTTTGCATCAACTTTAATAGTCCCTTTCAACTTCTTAACCTTATATACAGCAGGCTTATCCGAAAAAAAAGAGCTAAACAGAATAAAAAGACATACAAAAAATAAAACAGAAGTTATTTTTTTCATCATTTATTTAATTGAATAATTAAACCTTATAAATTGAATTGATTTTTATTGCCAACATATTATTTCATTAATCAATAAACCATTTTTTAGGCACATTTAAGCTCCATACCTCACTATCCAGTTTATAGTTGGGTTCTGCTGCGCCACCAGCAACCCATATTTTATCTTTAAAAACAAATGCAGAAAGTTCATGTCTTTTAGTCCACTTTATGTCCGACTTTAACTCAGTCCATATTTTACCGTCTTTGGAGTACCATACATCACCAATATTTCCTGTATCGGCCCAACCACCAAGAACCCACATACGGTCACGATATACAAAAGCAGAAAACCAGATACGCGGAGCCCAGGATGCTGAATCAGTAACTTGGGTCCAGTTTACACCATCTTCTGAACACCATACATCATTCAGAGAGTTGGCTTTTGGAGCCCTTGTTCCTCCACCAATTATCCAGATCTTACCATCAAATACAAGGGCTTTTCCATGCGTACGTTTTGACCATGGAGCATTAGCTAGTTCAAGTTTCCAGTTTTTACCATCCGCAGATGACCATACATCATTAAACAAAGTTGTATCATTGTTCTTATAAAAATCGCTTGTACCGCCAAGTATCCACATCCGGTCTTTAAAAACTACAAATCCGGGAGCTAATCTGGGGTTCCAGCTTGCATTGGGGGTTTCCAGCACCCATTCAGCGCCATCTTTGGATGACCAAACCTGATTACTGGTATTAGTTCCAGGTAGTTTACGTCCACCCATCATCCACATCCGATCCTTAAATACCATAGCTGCCGAAAGATCACTATGCTGCCAGGGAGCGGTTTCAATTACACGAGTCCAGTTCTTTCCATCTGGCGATTTCCAGACATCGCGCGGATTGGGTAAAGAGGGTGTAAACCATCCACCCAATATCCACATATTACCCTTGAATACAAATTCACCTTGGGAGTCCCGAGCCTGCCATGCGGCGTCTCTGGTTTCCTGCACCCAGTTTAGAGTACTTTTTTGTGCAAATGTATTCGAACCAATTCCGATTAAAATTCCAAACAAAAGGACTAAACGCTTCATTTTTCTTGAGTTAATTGAACCAGAGTGTGACATTCAAATAAAGATTATCATTTTTTAACCACATAATATTGATATGGTGACAACAATCTTTCTTAAAATAAAGATTATTATATAAATTCTATATTTCTATGTCTTTAATATCATGTCATTTAGTTTAATTTATAGTAATTTTTGATTGGCCTTTAGGAATAGTCAGAGTCAAAATTTTCGAATTCGGATTATACTTCCAATTCTTTACACTCATTCCATTATGAATAATAGATTTTGGTTTTAACCCAAGGATCATAAACAAGTCAACGGGGCTATCTGATTTTAGTTCGAGAACAGTTTCGGAAGAAGATATTGCCATAGAAGCAGCAACTGGAGCACTGAATTTCAATCCGGAACCATAGCCTTCAAAGGTTTTTCCATCAAAATAGGCTTCTTTAAGCTTGTTATCTGTCACAAGTGCAGAAAATTTAGAAGCATCCGTTTTAAAACCTTCGACACCCGAATCTGAGCTGTCATTTATCCTGAAAAATCCATAATGAATAGAATTTGCTTCATTAAGCATAGCTCCAATCCATCCATTTGAATCGATCCGTGTAGGTTTGGGTCTGGCTGCATAACCAGCATTTGACGGCATACTTTCAGGCTGCAAAACGGCGAGAAAATCAGCATCTTTCATTTTGCCGGATGAGATTGCAATAAAACTCTCATCACGGTCAGAATTTCTGATCCGACCGGTTAATGCTTGAGGAGAAAGAATGTCCATTGTTAAACGAGCTGAAAGACGGTTTATAGTCATCCTATTATCTGAATAAGAAATGGAACTTTTACCATTGGTATGTTCGGCATGAAAAATCCAGTTAAAAGCATGTGCTTCCGCACTTTTTACCTGATCAAAAAGAAATACAGGACCACTCTTTGAACTCAATAAAGTCCGGGTATATTTTGAAACCTTATTTTTATAAACGTTGGTCAGATCACCAACGGCAGCCATCGCATTATTTCCGGCAAAAGCTTGAGTAATTTCAGGATGTGTTCTGAGAGCAGCAATTCCGTTTTCAAAATCACCTACTGCCTGGCTTTCGGCATTCATATCAACCAGCATTACATTATGCCCTATCGCCTGAGTATAATAACCCGGAAAATAAAGATTCCCATAATAATCGCTACTATGACCTGCATCACTCAACAGCTCTTCACCATTATGAGTTAACAGAATGGTCCCCTGATCGGCATGGTAATGATTCCCATTTGGTCCCGCTTTAAATATCATAACAGTCCCGGAATCTTCCCATGAAGTTCTGGTAACCATATGCCCCTTGCCTTCAAAATGTTTAGACAATGGGAGTGTTTCCCTGCCAATTGGTATAATCCCTTCGGTGTACCACAAATACGGAATGATACCGCCCCTTGCCTTTCCCGAATCCCAGGATGGTTTCACATATTTATACATGAATGGATCTTTCAACTTATAAACCAGCCATTGCATCGGCTGTTGGGTAAAATTGTAGGTGTGCGAAACATCCCCTAAATCCTGATATGCACCATCCTTTGCCTGGGTAACGTAAATAGGATACTGATAGAACTCTTTCAAATTACTTGTAGAAGTATAATCAACCCCGAAATTCCGCTCTAAAGAGTAAAGAAATTCAACCAATTCACGATAACCCATTTCCTGATACGTGTAGGGTTCATTATAACTACCTTCAGGCAACATGGTTCGGTCTATAAATTGTCTGGCCTTCGCAAGAATTCCCGATAAATACGGCTCCAAACCGGGTAAATCGGGATCGTCATTTGCAATGGCCATTGCAGCAATACCGACTCCTGAAAGAATCACTCCAATATGGTTGGAATTGCTTGAAGGCATACGATTCAATTCAACCATGTCACGGTAGAATGGCTTTATCGAGTTTTCCATAATCCCCTTACGGACGGTTTTTTGCTCATCCGCACTGAGTAAACTAAATAAGATATCATATCCTATGCCTGCTGCAAATGCTGCAGGAGCTCCGGGATAATAGGTATGGTTACCATTAGCTTCCATCCAAGGATGATTCCATGAAGGTAATTTGCTAATCTTTAAAAGGGCAGCTTTTGCTCTTTCAGCGGCATCTTTGTTTTTTGTTAGTGCATACTGCCA
>CAMDQV010000143.1 GCA_945906015.1 Pedobacter schmidteae
ATTATTCAAAACTCTGTCGCCGTCAGTACCGCTACCTGCTGCATCGTCATTGGTAATCCTGATAAGATAACCTGTATATCCTTCGCTAATCAATTTGGCAATGGCTCCACCTGCAAATAAGGTTGCATCATCAACATGCGGTTGAATAACAGCTAATACTTTACCTTCATGTGGCCTGCCTTTGAGGCTTTTTTCGATAAAGATATCATCCGCTACTACAGCTTCATTCTGCCTGTTTTCTATTTTTTCGGAAGCCTGAGCCTCCTTACTTAAAAGTGTTGCATAGGCAGCCGGGATAATTGCCCCTGCAGCTATTCCTTTGTAGATAAACTTTCTTCTTTCCATACCATTTGTTTTATTCATTCTAATATAGAAAATATCATTTGCAATTAATTTTTTGAATTGGCAAAGCAATGCAAACAAAAAAGCCGCTCCTTTTTTGGAAGCGGCTATGCACTATGACTTTATTTATTTAATTATAATTAGAGCCTCCTGAGCCACTGTGGCCGCTACCTGATCTATTATACATTCCAGGTCCCATTGGTTGTTGCTGCTCTGGTTGCTTTCCACTAAATTTTTGAATTCTCATGGTAAAACTTAGCATGACATATCTGGATAAACGGTTGCTCTGACTATCGGTGATCACGTTACCAGTTACAGCACGCGAAACGCTGGTATTTTCATCCAAAAGGTCAAAACCTTGCAAACGCAAGGTTGCACTTTTATCTTTTAAGAATTGCTTTTCAAGATAGGTATTGATAATAAATGGGTTAACAGCTAAAGCACTACTGTAACCATTATTGAATGATTTGCTGAAATCAGATCCTATTAACCATGTTTTAAGTAAATATACTTTACTGTTAAAGTTTAGCGAGTAAGTAGATACCTTGGTATTATTGTTTGTGATAGCATCATTTGTATTCGTGTTTAAGCTATATCTTAAACCAGGATTTAATTCAAAATTCTTATTTGGGTTGATCTGCATATTCAAACCCTGCGAAAAGATCCAGTTCTTGCCTGTATTCTTATTATTGTCTGTAAATGATATATTATTGATATAGTTGGCTGATCCATTGAATGAGAATACATATTTTTTATCCTGGAATGGTTTAGAGTAATTGTAATAGGCATTGGTAGTAAAATAACCATCTGTGTTTAGGTAACGTGATTCTTGAACCAGTCCGATAGCTGGATCCATTTTACGAACAATGTTTGAAACGATTTTGTTCTCGGTATAGTTACCTGATAAGTAGAAAAATAAAACATCTCCTGAACTAAAATTGAAGTTATTGTATCTAAAACTGAGGACATGTGCAAATTCAGCACCCAGATTTGGATTTCCATATACAGGGTATTGCGGATTCGAGATATCTGGTGTTGGTTGCAATTGAATGTAAGTAGGTTCATTTGCTCTTCCATAATAATAAGAATTAAATGATCTGGTACGAGAAAAATTATAAGAATACCTCGCTGAAGGAATGATATTAAACCCGGTATTTCGATTTGGTGTTGTAACTCCCATAACCACTGATCTGCCTTCTAAAACGTTAGGCTGAGCGCTCAAACCGAATGAATAATTATATTTCTTTTGATTTACCCTATAATTCATTCCAAAGCGGTTGGTGCTGAAGGAGTAATCAAAGTCATTACTTAATGAAGTATTGTACGTGGAAACTCCCAAAGGAGTAATATCAAATGTTTCTCTTTGATTTTTATAGTTAGTTGTGCTATGGGTATAATTAAATTCCAGATTTGCAGTGGCACTTAATGGTTCGTTATAAGACAGGTTAGTGTTGATATTAGAATTCCTGTTATTGTCATATAACTCCTGATTTCTGTAAACAGCTGAGGTTCCGCCATTAACGATATAGTTGATGTATTGTGTTATCTGATCATCTTCCTGTTTAGTTTTTGCATTATTTGCAGAAACAAATAAGGAAAGGTTTCTTCCTCTTTTTTTAAGGCGATGGTTGAGTAAGATATCAGCACCAAAATTAGGATTCTTAGAAACTGTGTTGTTTAGGGTGGTACCATCTGAGCTCAGAGTTCCATTGTCAGATTGTATATAATTGGAGCTTCCTGCATCTGTAGTTCCACCATAGCTGAATGAGGGACTGATTTTAATGAAATTTATACTGTCTGGTTTGTACTCAAAACTCCAGTTAAACCGGTGATTATTATTGATTAGATTTTTCACTGAATTTTGATCAGTAGAAATCAACGAGCTTTTGAAATTATTTTGTTGAAGCTGATCACTCAAAACATCATTATCACGGTCTGAGTAGCTATAATTACCATACGAACTTATTTTACTACCATAATCTTTACGATAGTTCAGGCCGATGGATCCAACTGCTGTGAGTCCGTCGCTATTGCCACTACTTCCTCGGAAACTACTGCTACCGCCACTACTACCGCTACCCGAGAAGCGCATACCGCTACCACCACCACCACTGGAAGATTGAACACGAGCACCACCACCGCCACTACCAAATCCGCCACTACTACCAAAATTAAATACAGAACTATTGGTATTGTTCAGATTACCGATAAATGAAAATTGTTCGCTATTATTATAAGTATTGGCAGTTAATGAACCCTGGTATCTGTCTTTATCACCTCCACCAAGTGTTCCTCTGGCAAAATATCCTTTGTTTTTATCAGCCCTGATTGTAAAATTCAGGATCTTCTCAGGATCTCCGTTTCTGATTCCTGTCAGGTTTGCCTGATCGCCATAATCATCAATAATTTGGGCCGATTCAAGGATGTTGGCAGGAAGTTGCTGAGTAGCAGTTTTGACATCGCCACCAAAAAAGTCTTTACCGTTAACTCTTACACGGGTTATAGCCTTTCCTTGTGCAGTTACATTACCGTCTTTATCTACCTCAACACCAGGTAATCTCTTTAAAAGATCTTCTGCCAAAGCATTTTCTCTCAGTGGATAATCAGATGCTCTATAAATAATGGTATCTTCTTTGATAGTAACCGAAGGAGTACCGGAAATAACTACCTCTCTAAGCATTCTATTTTCGGCTTTCAGTATAATTGGATCAAGTATTAAAGGGCTTGCCGCATCTTTGTATAAAAAACGCTTATTCAAAGCCCGATATCCAAGGCTTGAAACAGTAATTAGAAAAGTAGATGACTTAACACCCTTAAAAGCAAATTTACCATCTACATCTGTTCGGGTGAAAATAGTATCTTTTCCGGCAATAAATTTCACCGTAGCTGCAATAACGCTTGTTCCAGTTGAATCTTTTACTAGCCCGCTTACATCACGGCTTGTTTGAGCCATGGCACCATAGCTGATAAAAAAACCGATAACTAAGGGTAATATTCTTTTAATCTTATTTTGTATTTGTTTCATAATTGGTTTTTATTCCGTCTTACTAGTTCTTATAACCAGGTAGATCTTTTTTTTATTGTTTTACAGCAAGCGTACTTTTGATAAAAAACTCAGGTGTGGTTATGGTTTTACTGTAAGAATAATTTCTTCTGGGCATTCCGCCATACATTCCATTGTAGTTTCGACCGTATCTTCCATCATATCTTCCACCATAAGAACCACCATACATATCTTCATAATCATTCATATCTCTTTGTTGAGTGGCTGCAGGACCCTGAAATCCATTTATCCGGATTCGGTAGGTTATAAGTTCAGTACTGCCGGGTTCAATTCCCAGTAAGCTAAGTGGAATGGCAACCTCCTGAATCATATTATTTTTTTCATCAAATGCAGTTGCTGCCTTTATTCCATAAGTATTATAAAGAGATATCCCCCCGTCAACCAGTTCTTTAAATCCTAACACATTGATTTCTTTGATCTTTGAAATTATGCGCCTTTGTATTTCCTTGGGCTCCGGTTGTTCAGTTTCAATTACTTTTTTTCCAGGCGTTCTGTCAAGAATTGGAAAAGTTACTGTGGGAGGATTCTTTTTATTATTTTCAAAATTTGCAGAAAAGCTTATTCCCCTTGCAAGTATTTTAGTTAAACCCTCTTGTGAATTGTTTTTAATTGCGAGATAAATATTTTCATTGTCATTGGATAAGCTATAGTATAGCTTTGTTTCCTCATTATATAAGTCAAGGCTATCTTTCCAATCAGTGATAAATCCATCAATCTGAACTGGTTTTTCTGCCCATCGTGTATTGATCAGTTCTGCCTTCTTCTGTGACCAGCCCTGAACAGGAATGGCTAGAAAAGTAATAATGAAGAGCATAAAAAAGCTGTTGATTTTAATCATCATATCGGTTTAGACTATATCATCAATGAAGGTTTAACGAAACTTAGTAATGATTTCATTACAATTGGATTTATGTAATATAAAACAGGAAAATTAATTTTTTCGACAATTGGTTTTCAGTAAAAGATGCAAATATACCTTAGTATATACTGTCTTTTGTTAAATTCAGGTAAGATTACCGTTATAAAGCAATATTTTAATTACTTTTTTCTTCCCAGATCGATGCAAGGTTCACAATGGTTTGAACTGCTTTTTGCATGTCCTGAATAGACACCCATTCCTGTTTACTATGAAATGCATGTTCGCCAGCAAAGATATTTGGGCAGGGTAATCCCATGAATGATAGTCTAGAACCATCTGTTCCTCCTCTTATTCTCTGAAGTTTAGCTTTTAATCCTGACCGCTCAATAGCCTCTATCCCCAATTGAGTTAAATTCGGGTATCGGTCAAGAACAGATTTTATATTCCGGTATTGCTCTTCTATAATAAATTCATAGCTAGAATTGGGATATGCTTTAATTACTTGCTGAATAGTTTGTTCAAGTACTAGCTCATGACTTTTTAGTAATTCAGTATTAAAATCACGGATAATGAACTCAATTTCAGCTATTTCTACACTTCCATTAATTGAAACAGGGTGAATAAATCCGTCAAAGTCTGAGGTGCTTTCTGGAGTAAGTGTTGCTGTAGGTAACAGTGAAACAATTGCTGAAGCTATCTTAATGGCACTTTCCATTTTGTTTTTTGCAAAACCCGGATGGGCACTAATTCCATGAATGATCACCTTTACACCGTCGGCCGAAAAGGTTTCATTTTCAATTGATCCGGCACTCTCTCCATCAATGGTATAGGCAAAATCTGCACCCAGCTTTTTAATATCAACATGATTAACACCACGGCCAATCTCTTCATCAGGAGTAAAAAGAATTTTTAATGTTCCGCGTTTAATCTCAGGATGATTGACTAGAAAATGAGCTGCATCCATTATTTCAGCTAAGCCAGCCTTATTATCAGCTCCAAGTAATGTTGATCCACTGGCAGTGATCAAGTCATTTCCTATCTGATTTTTTAAATCGGGATGATTGTTCATAGAGATGATCTGTGTAAGATCATCTGGTAAAATTATATCCTGACCCTGATAATTTTTGTGAACGATTGCCTTTACATTTTTACCCGAACAATCGGGCGAAGTATCCATGTGTGAGCAAAAACAAATGACAGGCACTTCCTTTTCCGTATTGCCGAGAATGCTTGCATAAACATATCCAAAATCATCTAGATGAGCATCTGATATGCCCATTTCAAGAAGTTCAGAAACAAGCAACCTGCCCAGATTTTTTTGCTTTTCTGTGGATGGGCAAGTTTCTGAACTGGGATCAGACTGCGTATCAATTGCCGTATATCTTAAAAATCGATCGGTAACAGTATCACTTATATTTTTGGGAGTGCTCATTTTTATCTAGCTTTAGATCAGTTTATGCAAAATTAGTTAAAACATCCTGCATGAATAAATTAGCCAAATCTGACCACTATTTTTCTGGCCTTTAATGAGT
>CAMDQV010000144.1 GCA_945906015.1 Pedobacter schmidteae
ATAGGTACCATCAACTTTACTTGATGTACCTCCTGTTGTTGATCCTTTAATTGAGATCGATGCTCCTGGCAAAGGTAATCCTTCATCGTCTGTAACCTTACCGGTAACAGTCTTTTGCTGCGCAAAAGCTTGTAAAGACACAAAGAAAACGCCTAAAACCAGTATGAGTAATTTTTTTTTCATACTTATTGTTTTTGGGATAATTAATTAATTAAACCTTTTTGAGTTGAATAATAATTGGAAATATAAAGATTGCACTATTTAAGTTAATTAGCAAGAAAAAAAATGAAAATGGATTTAATTTGATTGATAATCAATAGTATATATTATACACTATTGGGTGCCATAAAAATTTAAAACTAAAAGAATAAAAGCCACAGAAGCCTAATTAACGGAGTAATTTTCTGCTAATATTCATTTTAATTTATAATTAACTAATTATTTAAGATCTAATGAATTATTTCTTTAAAACCAGTTCTATTCTCAACTATTAAAAAAATCTACGAAAACAGAATCCCTGTAAAGAAAGTTGATCCTTAATCTTAAAAACCAATAAACACTACACTCATTTCTTGAAGTTTAATAAAACCTTAACTTGAAATAGTGCTATAAAAAGCTTAATCAATTGTCAGATAATCTAGGCCCCAATAATATAAAAAGCTTTAAAATTCAGCATTTTGGTTCTAAAATTATTTAAAATTTGATTAATATTGCTTCATAAAAGATAATTGATACGCAATTCAGGCATATTGTATGTTACAACTAAAATTGCTACTCACCTTATTATTTAAATTCTAAAATGGCCCGTTTAAATCTGCTAGAAGAAACCCGATTCGAAAAACTTCCTGTAACTGTTTATGCTAACCAGGATATTGCTTCTAAAAAGGTGGCACGCCGCATTACAGACCTAATTGTTAGCAAACAATTGAAAGGCGAACATGCAATTCTTGGACTTGCAACCGGAGTTACACCAATAGGAGTTTATCGCGAACTTGTACGTATTCACAAAGAAGAAGGTGTTAGCTTTAAAAATGTGATCACCTTCAATCTTGATGAATATTTTCCGATGACACCCACATCGCCACAAAGCTATGTGACTTTTATGAAAGAAAATTTATTCAACCATATTGATATCAATATGGATAATGTTCATATTCCTGATGGAACTTTACCAATTGAAAAAATTCATGATTTTTGTTTGAATTATGAACTAAAGATTACAGACTTAGGTGGCCTTGATCTTCAGATATTGGGTATCGGCCGTACCGGGCATATTGGTTTTAACGAACCGGGATCAGCTCCAAATTCAGGAACCAGATTGGTAACTCTTGATGATTTGACCCGACGAGATGCTTCACGCGATTTTGGTGGAAAAGAAAATGTACCAACCAAAGCCATTACAATGGGCATCGGAACGATTTTCAAAGCCCGCGAAATCATACTGATGGCATGGAACACAAAAAAGGCCTTCATCATCAAAAAGGCAGTTGAAGGTGAAATTTCGTCTGAAGTACCAGCAACCTACCTGCAACTTTCTGAACATGTAGAGTTCATACTAGATCAGGATGCTGCCTCAGAACTAACCAGGTTCAATACTCCATGGCTCGTTAAAGATTGTACATGGGATGTACCAATGATTAAAAAGGCGGTAATCTGGCTTGCTAATACGCTTGGAAAACCAATCCTTAAACTTACCGAAGAAGATTATAACAACCATGGAATGGCGCAGTTGGCAACTGAGAAAGGGCCAGTTTATAATATCAATATTCATATTTTCAATAAAATTCAGCATACCATCACCGGCTGGCCGGGAGGAAAAAGCAATGCAGATGATTCTCAAAGGCCTGAAAGAGCGGTTCCTGATAAAAAAAGATCGGTTATTTTTTCACCGCACCCTGATGATGACGTAATTTCAATGGGTGGAACTTTTATCAGACTTGTTGACCAGGGTCATGATGTGCATGTGGCTTACCAAACTTCAGGTAACACTGCTGTTTGGGATGATGAGGCACTTAGATTTGTTGAATTTGCAAGAGATTTCAGCAAATCAATAGACTTGGATACCAATAAGCTCGATGAACTTTATGTGTCTATGCGTAAGTTCATGGAAAATAAACAACCTAATCAGGCTGATACTTCAGAAATTCAGACGCTGAAAGGTTTGATCCGTAAAAGTGAGGCAACTAGTGGTGCCCGTTTTGCCGGTTTAAAAGATGATCACATACATTTTATGGCTCTTCCTTTTTACGACAGGGGAAAAACAAAACGTAAGCCGTTTTCTGAAGACGATGTACATCTTACAATGGAATTGCTCGACAAAATAAAACCTCATCAGATATTTGCTGCCGGCGATTTTGCCGATCCTCATGGAACTCATAAGGTTTGTTTTGATATCATTATTGCAGCTCTTGAACGTTTAAAAGATAAAGAATGGGTTAAAGATTGCTGGTTATGGCTGTACCGTGGTGCATGGCATGAATTTGAGACCCATGAAATTCAAATGGCAGTGCCTCTATCACCTCAAGAAGTTGAACGCAAGAGATTAGCCATATTTAAGCATCAGTCGCAAAAAGACATACCTGTATTTCCGGGTGATGATGCCAGAGAATTTTGGGTGCGTGCCGAAGATCGCACGCGCGAAACCGCTAAAGCCTATGACAAACTGGGTCTTGCTGAATATGAGGCTATGGAAGCGTTTGTCAGATGGAAATTTTAGGCTTGGCCTGAAATAATAAGATGAGGATCAGACTATTACTTATCCTGGCTATCAGTATTCTGAGCCTAAAAACTTATGCCCAGCAGCCTTCAAGGCCTAATATAGTTGTTATATTAACTGATGATCATGCGGTAAATGCTATTGGAGCCTATGGTTCAAAATATGGGGCTACACCAAACTTGGATCGACTGGCCAAAGAAGGTGCCCTTTTTAACAGAGCATTTGTAGTCAACTCCATTTGTGGTCCAAGCAGGGCCGTTCTTTTAACTGGCAAGTATAGCCATATGAATGGGATGAGAGATAATCGTGACCGGTTCGATGCTTCACAAGATGTGTTTCCCGCACGTCTTAAACAATCTGGTTTTCAAACTGCCTGGATAGGAAAATGGCATTTAGTTTCATCACCGCAGGGCTTTGATTACTGGAATATTTTTCCGGGACAGGGACTTTATTATAATCCCGACATGATTAGCATGAACGGAGATATCACCAAGCATAATGGTTATGGAACAGATATCGTAACAAATATGACCATCAACTGGCTTGATAAACGTGATGAATCGAAGCCATTCTTTGTTGTTGTAGGTCACAAAGCACCGCATCGTACTTGGATGCCTGATACTACTGACCTTGGTAAATTCGATCATATCAATTTTCCATTACCAAAGAATTTTTATGACCCATATACTAAGCGTATAGCTGCAGAAATGCAGGATATGTCTATTGAAAAAACCATGAAATTGGGCTATGATCTTAAGATGAAAAGCGATCCGGATGTAACTGCAGCATCTTTCATCAAAAGGATGAGTCCGGAACAACGTAAAAAATGGAACAACTATTATGATAAGGTTGAAGCAGATTTTATCAAGAAAAAACTAACAGGAAAAGCACTCACCGAATGGAAATATCAACGGTATATGCGAGATTATTACAGTACTACCCTTTCGCTTGACCGCAATATTGGTAAGATCTTGGCCTATCTTGACAAGAACAACCTAACTAAAAATACCATTGTTGTATACACCTCAGACCAGGGTTTTTATATGGGTGAACATGGCTGGTTTGATAAACGATTTATGTATGAGGAATCTATGCGCACTCCTCTCATTATCAGGTACCCAGGAGTACTAAAACCAGGGACTGTTTCAAACCAGTTAATATCAAATGTTGACTTTGCTCCTACTTTTTTAGATGCAGCAGGTGTTGCCATTCCGAAACAAATTCAGGGCCTGTCAATGATGCCTTTATTGAGGGATCCCAATTCAAGCATCCGAACTTCTGTTTATTACCATTTTTACGAATTCCCAGGTGAACACAGTGTATTAAAGCATTTCGGGATTCGTACAAGCCGTTATAAACTGATTCGCTTTTATGATCATAAAAATTTCTGGGAACTTTATGATCTTCAAAAAGACCCTCATGAAATGAAAAATCTGTATGGACAGAAAAAATATGAGGCCATTACAGCAGATCTAAAAAATCAGCTGCAGCAACTTTGCATTGAAAATAAAGACAAAGAAGCCCTAAACGCCTTAGCTCAAAATTTCTGATTTCAATTAAAGTATACTTGTAAATACTATATTTAAGGTATGTCTGAACCTTCTATTCTATCAAAGTCACCTGTTAGGCTTTTATCCCTCGATGTTTTTAGAGGCCTAACCGTAGCTGCAATGATCCTGGTTAACAACCCTGGCAGCTGGTCAACTATTTATGCTCCATTAAAACATGCCGAAAGGAATGGCTGTACTCCCACAGATTTGATATTCCCTTTCTTCCTTTTTATTGTTGGGGTTTCAATAAGTTATGCGCTGGGAAGTAAAAAAGAGTCCAGTAGCCAGTCAAAGCTTCTGTTTACAGCTTTTAAAAGGGCATTAATCCTTTTTGGATTAGGGCTTTTCTTAAATCTGTTTCCTAAGGTATTTACTGACCCAATGGAGGCTATAAGCACGGTTCGTATTCCTGGTGTTCTTCAAAGAATTGCAATTGTATTCTTCATTACAGCGCTGATCTTTATAAAAACCAATCAAAAAACCCAGTTAAGATTGTTTTTCGGGATCCTGATTGCGTACTGGGCGCTCATGACACTTGTTCCGGTACCTACTATTGGGTATGCAAATCTTGAAAAAGAAACCAATTTGGGAGCTTGGCTTGACCGCACAATACTTACCGAGGCACATCTGTGGAAGTCCGTCAAAACCTGGGATCCTGAAGGAATTCTAAGTACTTTACCCGCTGTTGCTACCGGGCTTTTTGGAGTTCTGATTGGCAGCTGGCTCAGGCGTAAAGACAGAGAAGAAAGTGTGAAAATTTCATGGATGTTCTCCATTGGAATATTAGCAGTTATACTTGGCCTGATCTGGGATCTTTGTTTCCCTATCAATAAGGCCCTTTGGACGAGCTCTTTTGTACTATATGCAGGCGGATTGGCCACCATCGGTCTTGCATTATGCTATTGGCTGATTGATGTGCAGGGTTATAAAAAGGGTACAACACCTTTTGTTGTTTATGGAGTCAATGCAATTACAGTGTTTTTTCTTTCCGGCCTAATCCCAAGAATATTAACCATGATCATGGTAACCATGCCAGATGGAACCCTTGTTAATGCAAAAGTCTGGATGTATGAAACTTTCTATACACCCTATTTTACACCAGTAAACGCATCACTCGCCGGGGCAATCACATTCATTCTGATATGGCTTGTAATTCTTTATTGGATGTTTAAACGGAAAATTATAGTTAAAGTATAATTTATTACTTAAATTTGATTATCCAATTATTTCAAGAATTATATGAGAAAGATGAATAAACTGATTACCTTTTTGGTAGCGATAGTTATTGCTGTATCCGGAATGGTCAACGCTCAAACAACTGTAAAGAGCAAGACTGGAGTGGCATCCGAAATTATCCCTTTGGATCCGGCAGTAAGAACAGGCAAACTTCCTAACGGATTTACGTATTACATCCGTAAAAATGTTGAGCCAAAAAATAGAGTGACTTTATACCTTGCCAACAAAATAGGTTCCATTATGGAAAATGACGATCAGCTCGGACTGGCGCATTTTATGGAG
>CAMDQV010000145.1 GCA_945906015.1 Pedobacter schmidteae
GTGCATAATTTTCATTAAGTCCCTGATTTTTTCTATTCTGTTGAATCTTTTTTAATGCTTTTGCCTTTAAAGAAGATGTATCGGCCATTTGCTTTTTAAACTTTGTAGCCAACTGATTACGCATCTTTTCATTTACAGGATTGCTCAAACTTTCTGCTGGGCCTGCACTGCTAAAATTATCCAGAAAGAAAAGCATAGCAGGCGATTTAGCTGTCGCAATGAGCAAATCTTCAAACTTACCATATACATTTGGTCTGATCACATCTCTTTCAAAGGCAGGAATGTATTCTGCACTTATATTTTTGGTAACCGACACATTAAAATGATTGAACCAGAAATCAGTCAAGATCTCCTGCATTTGATTAGTACTGTATGCCGCTCTTAATATCTTTTGATTAACTAACTGCCTGAAAAGTTCTGCCTGAGGCCTGTAGCCTTTATCACGCATATATGCTCCAAGCTGTTCACGATATTTTTTCATATCAGACAGTTTCACTGAATCTTTATTGATCACACCGTCACGAATTGCCAACCGTAAAACCTGTGCATTTTTAGGAAATAACTTAATAACTTCTGAATTGCTTAGATTGATGGCATCATAAGAACTCAACATTTTATTCAGCTCATCATCGTTCTGTTTTGCAGCTAATTGTTCTGTAAACCACTTTTCAAGACCTATTTTTAAGACTTCATCGATATCTCCCGGACGGGCGCCAAACGTAAAGCGATTCAATAAATGTGCTGCAGCCTGACGATCAGTAAGTCCTGCTTTTTTATATGGAAAACAGATTGCTGTAGATTCAGGGACAAGAAATGCCGAAAAGAGAATTCCGCAAAAAGCAAGCAAAAAAGGAATATAAAAGTATTTCAATACGTGTTTCATAATTATTTCAAGGCTTTTTTTGTAGTCAGACTATTTAGAACATGAAAGGATTAAATTTAAATGAATTTTCATATAAATAGAAACTGATCAGAGATCTTACAAGAATGATTAAAAGTATCAATCGCTCATATTAGTTCTTCAGTATCTCATAATTTACCACACACTGACCATCTTTATATTAGACTATTCGCTTAAAGCCTTATCTTTGCAAATAATTTAAAAGGACGCATAGTAGCGGTCTAAAAATTTCAATGAGCAAAAGAGGTAGAGTATTGGTTGCCATGAGCGGCGGAGTAGACAGTTCGGTTGCGGCAGTAATGCTTCACGAGCAGGGCTATGAGGTGATCGGGCTAACCATGAAAACCTGGGACTATGCCTCTTCGGGAGGCTCCTCCAAAGAAACCGGATGCTGCAGTCTGGATAGCATCAATGACGCTCGTGCATTAGCCGTTGCTTATGGATTTCCACATTATATACTTGACATCAGGAGTGAATTTGGTGATTTTGTGATCGATAACTTCGTAGATGAATATTTATCAGGCAGAACTCCTAACCCTTGTGTTTTATGCAATACCCATATCAAGTGGGAAGCATTACTAAAACGTGCTGATAAACTTGATTGTGAATTTATAGCTACCGGACATTATGCTAATATTCGTGTTCAGGATAGTGGGCGCTATGTGATCTCAAAAGGAAAAGATGAACATAAAGATCAATCTTATGTATTATGGGGTGTTTCTCAAGAAAACCTGGCTCGTACCCGCTTTCCGCTAGGAAGCTTCGCAAAATCTGAAATCAGACAAATGGCAAAAGATATGGGTCAATTAGAGTTGGCGAACAAATCTGAAAGTTATGAAATCTGTTTTGTGCCAGACAATGATTACAGATCTTTTTTAAGGAATAAAGTGGATGATTTGGACGAACGCATCGGCCCGGGAAATTTTATGCTCAGCGATGGCACCCTAGCAGGGAAACATCTTGGATATCCTTATTATACTATAGGACAGCGTAAAGGATTAGGACTTGCTTTTGGGCATCCAATGTTCGTAACCCGGATTCTTCCTGAAAGTAATACGGTTATGTTAGGCACCATCCAAGAGCTTGAAAAATCAGAAGCGATTGTTAGAAATATTAATCTGGTTAAATATGAAAGTATAGCTGAGCCTCTGGATGCAATAACCAAGATTAGATATAAAGATGCAGGTGCTATGAGTACTCTTGTGCAGGATGGAGATCATATTAAAATAAATTTCCATCATTCGGTGTCGGGTATTGCTCCTGGACAATCGGCTGTATTTTATGAAGGAAACGATCTGCTTGGGGGCGGTTTTCTGGTGTAAAATTTTCTGGTAATTAGACTATAAGAATTACATTTTGTCTAAAATTCTCCTATTTCAGCATGTATTCTGCGATTTTGAAAATGACTAATTTGTCATTCCCTTTAATATTACCTTTATTTGCATAATATCATTGAACTGAATGGCTAAAAATTTACTTATTGTTGAGTCGCCGGCTAAGGCCAAAACAATTGAAGGGTACTTGGGAAAAGATTTTCTTGTAAAGTCAAGCTATGGTCATATTCGTGACTTGATCAAGACCGATGATGCCATTGATGTTAGCCATAATTTTGAACAGCGCTATGAAGTTCCATCCGATAAAAAAGCAGTTGTCAATGAATTAAAAAGATTAGCGAAAGATGCAGAAATGGTATGGCTTGCATCAGATGAGGACCGTGAGGGAGAAGCAATTTCATGGCATCTTTTTGAAACATTAGGCTTGAAAGAAGATCAAACCAAGCGTATTGTTTTCCATGAGATCACTAAAACTGCTATTCTAAAAGCCATTGAATCACCAAGAAAAATAGATTATAATTTAGTTTATGCTCAGCAAGCCCGTCGTGTTTTAGATCGTTTGGTAGGATTTGAGTTATCGCCGGTACTTTGGAAAAAAGTAAAACCTTCTCTTTCTGCCGGACGTGTGCAATCTGTTGCCGTTCGTTTGATTGTTGACAGAGAGCGCGAAGTAAATAAATTTACAGCTACAGCCGCATTCAAAGTCGTGGCACTATTTTATACCGATAAACTAAAAGAACTATTCAGAGCCGAACTACCCGAACGTTTTGAAAAGGCACCTGAAGCAGAAAATTTCCTAAAAGATTGCATAAATGCAGTTTATACTGTACGAAGCCTCGAAACCAGACCAACAAAAAGAAGTCCATCGGCTCCATTTACCACTTCAACACTACAACAGGAAGCCAGCAGGAAATTAGGCTTTTCAGTTGCAAGAACGATGCAAGTGGCGCAAAAGTTATACGAAAATGGGAAAATCACGTATATGCGTACCGATTCAGTTAACTTATCGGATACTTCTTTAAATGCTGCAGCAGCAGAGATAAAATCGGCTTATGGAGAAAAATATCATCAGTTAAGAAAATATAAAACCAAATCAGCTGGTGCACAGGAAGCTCATGAAGCCATTCGCCCTACTTATTTTGAACAGCATACCATCAGCGGCGACTCATCAGAACAAAGATTATATGATCTGATATGGAAACGTTCCATTGCTTCGCAAATGTCTGAGGCCAATTTTGAAAAAACTACGGCTAAAATAAATATTTCTTCGCGCAGTGAGGAGTTTGTTGCCAATGGTGAAGTGATGAAGTTTGATGGTTTCCTGAAGGTGTATATGGAGTCAATAGACGATGAAGACGCTGAAATCAATTTGGATGAAGATAATGATAACTCCATTCTTCCTCCACTAAGCAAAGGTCAAACGCTTAATTTGCGTGAAATGAACGCAACAGAGCGATATTCAAGACCTCCGGCACGTTATGCAGAGGCAAGTCTGGTAAAAAAGCTTGAAGAGCTTGGCATTGGTCGTCCTTCAACCTATGCTCCAACAATTTCAACCATTCAGAATCGTGGATATGTTGTTAAAGAAGATCGTGAAGGAAAACAACGTCTTTTTCAGTCGATAAGCCTGAAAGATGGTCAGATCAACGCAACAAAAAAGACAGAAAATACCGGAGCAGAAAAAAATAAACTATTTCCAACTGATATTGGTGCTGTGGTAAATGATTTTCTGGTTGAACACTTTAATGGGATCGTAGATTTTAATTTTACCGCAAAAGTTGAAAATGAATTTGATGAGATAGCACAGGGATTGAAAAACTGGACAGAGATGCTCCGTACATTCTACAACCCTTTCCATTTGGAAGTTGAAACTACTTTACAAAATGCCAGCCGCGCAAGTGGTGAACGCGAATTAGGAAATGATCCTGAAAGTGGCAAAAAAATATCTGTTCGCATTGGCCGCTATGGCCCCTTTGTCCAAATTGGTGAATCTGCAGAGCATGAGGAAGACGAAAAACCGAGGTATGCAAGTCTGCGTTCAGGACAAATGATTGAAAGCATATCTTTACAAGAAGCGCTAAATCTTTTTAAACTTCCTTTTCAATTAGAAGCCTATCAGGAAAAAGAGTTGAGTGTTGGTGTTGGCCGATTTGGCCCTTATATTAAATGGGGTGATAGTTTCATTTCATTACCTAAGGGCGAAGATCCTTTAGCAATCAATTTAGATCGTGCGGTAGAACTTATCAATGAAAAAAATAGTGCAGATGCTCCTATTGCACATTTCCAGGAATTGCCTGTAACCAAAGGAAAAGGACGTTTCGGACCATTCATTAAATGGAATAACCTCTATATTAATGTCCCTGTACGATTCAATTTTGAAACACTGGGTCAAGCTGAAATAGATGAACTGATTAGTAAGAAAATTGAGAAAGAAGCAAATCGTTTTATACAAGAATGGCCAACTGAAAAGATTGCCATTGAAAACGGCAGATGGGGACCTTTCATTCGTTTTCAAAAAGAAATGCTGAAACTCGGCAAAAATCCGATTACAAAAGATAAATATACAGCTGAAGATCTTTCCCAGCTTTCACTTGATACAGTAAAAAAACTAATTACAGATCAAGTACCTGATGCGTTTACCGTAAAACCTAAAAAAACTGCAAACAAAGCTCCCGCAAAGAAAAATCCGGTTAAACGTCTTGTTAAAAGATAAGATATTTACGTTTTTTCAGCTTCTCTACTTTTTATTAAACCTATAGCAGGTTTAATACCAATTATATTCTGATGAAAAAAGATCTTCCTGAAAACGTAGTCGAAAATATAGCCATAGCAATCGTAATGGAATCAGCCACTCCAGAAGCAAAACTTTGGAAAGTGTATTTAATCAACTTGAAGAATGATGCTCTTGAAACTGTTCTGGTAAGTTCAAAGGGGTATGGTGAAAAAGACGGCGAGAAAATAAAAACATCCATTTTGCGAAATTCAATAGGTAATGTTCCTGCAAAATCATTTAAAGAGATAGAACTTATTGATGAACAGGTGTTTGGATTAACCAATGAATATTGGCTGAGTTATTACATTGACGGACAAATCTTTGATAAAAAATTTATTTTCGTCCCTGAAAGTATTGTAGATACCAATATGACCCGAGTACCCCTATTGAACAAACCGGGTGTAATGATTGGATAGTTGATAAATCAATAAATGGACTAAGCTGACCGTTTACTCAGTAAAGTATTAAATAACAGATGAATAGTGTAGCTTGACCTTTATGAACGCAATAAACTATGCTAGAAAACATTGATCTGCAGCAGGTTCTGGTGCTCGACATAGAAACTGTTCCGCAATATCCATCATTTGAAGAATTACCAGCAGATTTCCAGGAGTTATGGGAGCAAAAAACCAAGTTTCAGCGCAAAGACGGTGAAAGCCCTTCTGATTTTTATGCTCGTGGTGGAATTTTAGCAGAGTTTGGAAAAATCATCTGTATTTCTGTAGGAATCTTTTCAAAAAAAACCAAGAACATATCTCTTCGTGTTAAATCATT
>CAMDQV010000146.1 GCA_945906015.1 Pedobacter schmidteae
ATCATTCATCATATCATACGTGCGTCCAAAGCGGTAGTAAAGTTCAATTTTATCCTTCAGGTTTTTTAAATCATTAACTTGAATTGATTTTAATTGAGCCAGCGCATTCGTATAATTTCCGCCATCAAAATAGATTCTTGCCCTCAATAAAGTTATATTGGGCTTTACGTCATTCGCTTCTTTCAAGGCTTGCTTATCTTTTTCATTAATTACTGAGCCCTTGCTACGCACCATTGTGAGGTAATAGTTGTATTGGGGTAGATTATTTCTTAGCAGATAATAAAAAGCAAGCCTTAGGTAGGTATCCTTAATATAATTCGTACTTAGGGTTTCTTCCGCAAATTTGCTGAGGTAAATGTTTGCATCCGATTCCATCCGGCAAAGTTTAGCATTGCCCATCAGGTAGTTCATCAGCGGAAGTTCGGCGTATTGGTTACCTTTGGGTGCGGCTTCAATAAATTTAATTGCTACATCTGCATGCCCGGTTCTAAAAGCAGCGTAACCTTGTAAATAAGCTTTGAGTAGGCTTTTATCATTCATGCTATTTAAGAGTGGTGCCACATCGCTGTAACTATTCCTGCCCTGAATTACATCTATATTTGTAAAACAAATAAAAAACACAATTTCATCATTATAATAGCTAAACTTACTATTCGCAATCTGCAGTCTGAACCGTTCTAATTGCTTATTTCCTTTCTTAATATTTCCCTGAATCCCCAAAATACTGGCTATCCCTTTCATATTTGTTGGAATGGCTCCAAAAATCACTTCTATCAATCCCAGGCTTTTTTGATTGGGCAAAAAGTCCTTAAACTTTTGATTGTTTTCAGTTAATAGGTCTTTTGCCTTTTTAAAATCATAGGTAGAAGTCATGTATTCACCGAATTTAGACTTTATCATTCCTGATTGGAGATAAATCTCTGCTTGTGCAAAAAGATAATAGGGAGAAGTTTTATCATTTTTTCTGATCGCATCTATCCTGCTTGATTTCCTATCCTTAAACTTTTCAAATTCAATTTTGTTTTCTGAAGTTAGGAGGAATAAAAAATCGATGTAATTATCCAGTAAAATGGGGATGCCGTTTTTCGGATTATTAATTTTCTCGTCACGGAGCAATTTCCTTGCATCGTTAAAACGAAGGTCAAATATGGCCTGATATGCTGCTGCTGAATTGGGATTGAATACGAAGTTTGCATTTACTGCTTCATGGATACTAAAGAAAAGAAGCAGGGTTATCAAATATTTAGATTGCATTCCGGGATAATTCGCTTTAAGAATATGAGTATTGATTTATCTTGATGGTAGCTTTTAAATTCTTTACAAAAATAGATTTATTTTCTCAATTGAGTTTATTGGCAGATGAATTGAGTTTGGATGGTATTGCATTTTGCGATACCATATCCTCAATCTCTTTTTCAGATAATTGAAACATGAAATTTTCTGGAAATAGATTTTTATTACGTTTTACAAGGTTTTTACAAGTTTCTAGCTCTTATCCAACTACCCCGCCCATCCATCCCTATCCAAACTACGGTAATGTATTGCCTCGGCAAGATGCTCCAGCAGGATTTCTTCTGTATCGGCCAGGTCAGCTATGGTTCTGGAAACTTTCAGGATCCGGTCATAAGCTCGGGCAGATAGGCCCAGTTTTTCCATCGCCTGTTTTAATAGGGTTTGTCCGGAGTCGCTGATGCGGCAAATGTTCCTTACCATATTTGGGCTCATTTGGGCATTGCAGAACACTTCTTCTTTATCTTCAAAGCGTCTGATCTGGATATTCCTTGCTTCAGTAACCCGTTCGCGGATATCTTTACTTTTTTCACTCAGTCGTTCGGATGAGAGCTCGTTGAAGTTTACAGGGGTTACTTCTACATGGAGATCGATGCGGTCTAAAAGCGGACCGGAAATCTTACTTAGATATTTTTGAACAACCCCTGGCGCACAAATGCATTCTTTTTCGGGGTGATTGAAATATCCACATGGGCAGGGGTTCATGGAGGCCACCAGCATAAAACTGGCCGGGTAGTTCACGGTTGATTTTGCTCTAGAGATGGTCACCCTGCGTTCTTCCAAAGGTTGTCGCATAACTTCGAGTACGGTCCGTTTAAATTCGGGCAGTTCATCCAGAAAAAGGACCCCATTGTGTGCAAGAGATATTTCTCCGGGCTGGGGGTTGGTACCTCCTCCAACCAAAGCCACATCGCTTATGGTATGATGCGGAGATCGGAATGGCCTGATGGTCATCAATGAATCGGATGCAGATAGTTTTCCTGCAACTGAATGGATCTTGGTGGTATCGAGGGCTTCATAGAGGTCAAGAGGTGGTAAGATTGTTGGTAAACGTTTGGCTAGCATGGTCTTGCCGGCTCCTGGCGGACCGATCAGAATTACATTATGCCCGCCGGCAGCTGCAATCTCTAGCGCCCGTTTGATATTTTCCTGCCCTCTGACATCCGAGAAATCGCTTTCGTAATTATTGATATTATAGCTGAACTCTTCTTTAGTATTGATGATGGTTCTTTGCAGTTCAAGGCTATTGTCAAAAAAACCGATCACTTCTGCAATGCTGTTCACACCATAAACTTCAAAATCATCCACAATTGCAGCTTCACGAGCATTCTCTTTGGGAAGGATCAAACCTTTGAATCCATCTCTTTTACCCTGAATAGCAATGGGAAGAACCCCCTTTACAGGCTGTATGCCTCCATCTAGAGAGAGTTCTCCCAGAATGAGATATTCATCGAGTTTAGTGCTGAAAAATTGCCCTGAAGCAGATAAAATTCCGATTGCAATGGGCAGATCATAGGCTGAACCCTCTTTTCGTATATCGGCCGGAGCCAGGTTTACGATGATCCTTTTCCTGGGCATGCGATAGATGGAACTATTTAATGCGCTTTCAATACGCAGCATACTTTCTTTTACCGCATTATCGGGCAAACCAACAACAAAATATTTGAGCCCTCCACAAACGTTCACTTCTATGGTTATGGTAATTGCTTCGATCCCATAAACGGCACTTCCAAAGGTCTTTGCTAGCATGTTAAGCCAATATAAAAGACATTTGATCTACTGGTGAAAGATATTTAGTAAATGGTAATATTTATTTAGTAAACGGTATTATTTTATCTCCAATGCCATAATCTCTTTTTTTATTTGTTGTAGGCAGAATCATGTTTTTCAATCATGATCTTTTGCGATAGATACATCAATAATGCAACTATTAAGAATAAACCGATACTTCCAACCAGTAAAGCCAGATCCTGTAATTGTAGAATAACAAAGATAAAGCTATAGAACATAGTTAAAATACTTGTAAATACGAGAGCTACTTTTCTGTTTTTAAGCAGCGACCAGATAAAGGTACCGATCAGGCTAGCTGTGGCCGCAGAGGCTATGACATAAGCAAGGTTGAAGCCTAGCTGTTCGCTAAGTGAGAGCAGTAAGATATAATAAATGGTCATGGCGGCTCCGATCAGTACATATTGAAGAAAGTGAACTCGTTGCTTGATCAGCAATTCGGTAAAGAACAGGGATAAAAAGGATAGTAAAATAACCAGAAAGGCATATTTTGCAGTACGGATAGTCTTTTGATACTGATCTACGGGTAAAAGGAAATCTACACCAAAAACAGCACGGGAATCGGAGTTATTACTTCCTTGAATTTGTCTATCTGTTGTGTTTAAAACCGTATTTTCTTCAATCCATTGCTGTGGATAAGGTCTGTTGTAATAGGGCATTTTCCAGGTAGCCGAAAAAGCCTTGCCCGAAAGGGAGCGTTCATCAGGTAAATATCGTCCGGTAAAACTTGGATCGTTCCATTCTCCTTCAATTTTTACCGTGGTATTCTTGCCAAGATGAAGGAAGCTAAGCCTCTCGCTCCCACGCAAATCCAAATCAAAACTAAAGTTAAGAGCAGTGCTTTTTTCTAAACTCAGGTTGGGAAGGATAACCAGGTTATTGCTGAATAATTTAAGTGAAGTAAAGTCGGGCTCTACTTCATAGTTCTGATTTCCCAATCTAATGACCGGATTATTTTTAAGACCTTTTAAATCACTCAAGCCAATATCCACCTTTGCCTGCTCCCATTGGATCATGGCGGGGTCAATGCCCGATTTTTTCAATTCAAGCTGACTGAATGTTCCGCTAACTTTAATTTGGCTAGTGTAAACTACTGCATCAAATATTCCTCTGTGAAGTAGCTCCGGATTTGCTTTGGATGAGATATTCAGGTTTTCAGGAAGGATATAAATATTGGTCAAGATTTCTTGGCTACTGTTTTTTTGGGTATCGGAATCTTTTTCCATGACCGTAGTTTTATAGGGTAGCACCAAAATCGGTCCCTGTACTAACTGGCTGCCCGACCATTTGTCGGATATTTCACGTATAACTTCCTGCTGTCTATTTTTTCGTTCAGTTATCAGATCCTGTACCATGAACGATGGAATTAATAATAGGAGTGTTAGAAAGCCAATCAGGCTTAGTTTGAATAGTATGGATGCTCCGACTAAGTTTTTTATTCCGTTGTTTTCTGTTGTAAATTCGATTTTCATAGTCTTGTTAGTTTAAATTACTTTGGATTTTAAAGTTTTAGAAAAAATAATTATAGTTTTTTCTGTTGTTTAATTAAGTTTTCAAGTGCTTCGAGGTGTTTTATAAAGCCAGAACGGCCTTTTTCAGAAACAGCATATTGGGTGTTTGGTTTCCTGCCAATGAAGGTCTTGTTTACCAGGATATATTTTTCTTTTTCAAGGGCCTTTAGATGAGATGCAAGATTCCCGTCAGTTACTTCCAATAAGTGTTTGAGGGAATTAAAGTCATAATTCTCATTGGCAACCAGAACGCTCATGATTTGCAGGCGAATCCGGTTTTCAAAGGCTTTATTAAATTGTTCCAGAGATTTCTTCACCGGTTATATTTAAAATGCATAACTGTACCATAAATAATATGCAGAACCCCAAAACCAAAAGCCCATAATATTAGTCCGGATTCAGGGCTCAGGGCAGCTAGCAAACCCAGAGTGATCTGGCAAAAACCCAGCCATTTCACATCAGAGAATGTGTATTGGCTTGCTGAAATTAAAGATAGTCCGTAGAATATCAGGCAGGCAGAAGCAATCAGACTGTACTCAGCTTTTAAAAATAAAATAATAATTAGGAGTCCCCCGGTAAAAAGCGGAATGGCCGTGCTGATGATCAAACGTTTGCTTACCGGATTCCAGTAGTTTTCGCCTTTTTTCTTTGCTTCGCGAATGGATAGTATTAAACAAGTTAATATAGAGAGCAGTAAAATTATACCAGCGATCAACAACAATTGATGGTAGATCAGGGGATTGTCTAAATACGAATCACTGATTGTTAAGCTAGTATACTTTTCTTTAACAATACCGTACCCGATAAATGCACCGATCAGGGCATAGATGCCAGCCATAACCCCCGATAAACCGCTGAGGGACAGGAACCTGGATGAACGTTCCATCAGGGATCTGATTGAAGCTAACTCAGAATGAATGTCTTTTTCTTCCATTTAAAAGTACTTTGATTTACAAAGTTAATGATATTATTTAAGTTTTGCAATATTAAAATTAAATGAGTTGCTGTTTTTTGAGGTTGGTGTTATTCACCAACCGCCTATGATGTTTTACCCGCTCATTGCCGCGGGAATGGCTAGTGTCTTTTGTCTTGAAACAAAAGGCACCAAAACTTCAAGAAACAACGACGCTTCAGCCCTCTAGGCCATACACCCGGCCCGCCGTTCTTTCATCCCACCGCGCGGGAATTGTAG
>CAMDQV010000147.1 GCA_945906015.1 Pedobacter schmidteae
GTTTAATACATCATACACTAAAAGATCTTCGTACCGATCATACTTCTAATGGCAAACTGATTTATACAATGGATGCCAATGCCCGATATCAAAAAAAGGAAAGCCTCCTTAAATACTTGGATCATGCAAAAAAAATAGGTGCTTTTGAACAAATATTACTCATTGAAGAACCACTAAATGAATCTAATAAAGAAAATGTTTCTGATGTTGGTGTTCTAATTGCAGCTGATGAAAGCGTTCATGACGTAGAATCTGCAGTAAATAGGCTAGATCTTGGCTATAATGTTCTGGTATTGAAAGGAATTGCTAAGACCTTGAGTTTATCTGTTAAAATTGCAAAACTTGCTGCAGAAAAAAATATTCCTTGTCTCTGTGCCGACTTAACAGTAAACCCAATACTTATTGATTGGAATAAAAATTTAGCGGCTCATTTAGCTCCTTTTCCTGGTATTAATATGGGATTAATGGAAACCAATGGCGACATGAATTATGTAAATTGGAATAATATGCTTGGTTATCATCCTGGAGCACATGCTCCATGGATGAAAGCAAAAAATGGAGTTTTTGAGCTTACTCCTGAATTTTATCAAAGAAGTGGTGGAATTCTTGAAGCTTCGCAGCATTATGAAAGCATGTTTTAATCTCAATTAACAGTCAAAATTTTGAAGATGAAGCCTTACAAGAAAATAATAGTGTTCACTTTCCTTGTATTTTCAGTTAATCAGCTTTTTGCCAATCAGATTGCAGATACAGTAAGCATTGTAAAAATAAATGTGCTAGTTGGACTGCAATTTGATCAAGTAAGATTCCATGTAAAACCAGGCCAAAAGGTTAAACTAATTTTCAGTAATAGTGATGACATGAGTCATAATCTCCTAATCACTAAACCTGGATCCCGACTAGAAATTGTTAATGAAGCACTTCAATTAGCTGAAAAAGGGCCATCGATGGATTATATTCCTAAGTCGGCCTCTGTTTTATGGTCAATTCCTGTTGTCAATCCCAATCAGACACAAACACTTAATTTTATAGCACCCCAACAACCTGGTGTTTACCCGTATGTATGCACGCTTCCTGGCCATGGTTTTATCATGTTTGGAGCTATGTATGTTAATGCTGATGGGAATATGCCTGAGCTTAAAAATGATTTAAATATTCCTGAAAATCGTAGGCTTGACAATAATTCTGCACTAAATATTCAACATAATGAACATAAAGTAAATGAAGAAAAAAAGATCATAACTGCCAAACCACTTCATCCATATACCCCAGTATCACCTTATTTATATCGGGTTTTTATTGAAGGAGCAAGCCCTGCGGCTCTTGCAGTAAGCCTTCCCGGTAATCTGTCTTATTGTTGGGATGCAAGTGTTTGTAAATTGAGTTTTGCTTGGAGTGGAGGCTTCCTTGATAATTCAGAACTTTGGAGGGGTAAAGGTGATGCCTTGGCCAAGGTAGTAGGTACACTATTTTTTCGCGATAAAACAGAATTTCCATTATCAATTGGTAATCATGATGGCTTTCAGGTTGTTGATTATAAAGGATATTCACTAATAAACAGATATCCAGAATTTCATTATACACTTAATGGTATAGATGTTTATGAGTTGATAATGCCTAATAATAATGGTACAGGCTTGATTCGGAAATTCAGAATACCTGGTGGTAATAAAATAGTATGGTTTAACACTAATCCAACAGACGGAGTAAGCTATCTTTCTTCAGCCGGTAAATGGAAAAATGGAAAATGGAAACTCTTACCTAAACAGGCTAAAGATTTCTCGATTACTATGAGCAGAAAGGAAGGAGGTTTGTTATGATAGCTAAATCAATTACTAGGTTTTTAATTGGAATTTTATTTTGTACTGGAATGCAATCTCTTTTTGCTCAGGATAAAAGTGAATCGTATAGGATAGAAACTATACCTATGCCTGATGGTTTGACGAGTGAAACCGGTGCAGTTGAATTTCTACCTGATGGCCGTCTTGTGGCATGTTTTACCAGAGGAGAGGTAATGACTTATGAACCATCAACTAAGAAATGGAAATTATTTGCTGAAGGGTTTCATGATCCTCTAGGAATATTAGTAATCAGTAATTCTGAATTATTGGTAATTCAACGTCCTGAATTGACAAGGGTAAAAGATACAGATGACGATGGAATTGCAGATTTGTATGAAAAAGTAAGCGATGATTTTGGTATATCAGGAAATTACCATGAATTCAATTATGGACCTGTTAAAGATAAAGATGGAAATCTTTTTATATCATTAAACTCCTCATCCGGAGCAGGAAATATCAGGCCTATAGTACGTGGTGAAATAAATCCACTTGGTAGAGAAAATGGCAGTAATGGTCAGATGTTTTCGAATGTACCTTACCGAGGTTGGGTAATGAAACTAAGTCCTGATGGTGTTTTAAAGCCAATTGCTTCAGGTTTTCGTTCACCGAACGGAATTGGTTTTGATTTAGACGGTAATCTGTTTGCTACTGATAATCAAGGTGATTGGATTGGCACTAGTGCCCTGCATCATGTACAGGAAGGAAAGTTTTATGGTCACCCAGGAAGTTTGGTTTGGCAAAAAGGCTGGAACAAAGGCAATCCATTTTTATTACCACTTTCAGTTTTGGACAGTATGCGAACCAGAGGTGCTGTTTTATTTCCACATGGGATAATAGCCAATTCGCCAACGCAGCCTCTTTGTGATAGAACAGAAGGTAAATTTGGCCCTTTTTCAGGTCAGCTACTTGTAGGCGAGATGAACAATGAACGTATTGTAAGAGTCATGCTTGAACGTGTTGGAGGTGAATTGCAAGGAGCTTGCCTTCCTTTTTTTGAAGGCAATGGCTTGCGTAAGGGTAATAATCGTTTAGCTTTTGGCCCCGATGGTAGTTTGTGGATTGGACAAAACTCACATGGATGGCTTGGTGATCAAGGTATTCAGCGTTTAGCTTTTACAGGTAAACAACCTGCTGATATTTTAAATATGAATTTAACTGAAAAAGGCTTTGAACTTACATTCACACAGCCTCTTGATGAATCAACTGCTACTAATTTATCAAATTATAAATTCAGCCATTATTATTATAAATATCAAAGTTTATATGGTTCAGATCAATTTGATAAACAGAATGTTCCTGTTACTCAGGTTGAAATTTCAAATGACCGCAAGAAAATATCACTTACTCTGAGTTCTTTAAAACCAGGTTATGTTTATGAGTTAAGCCTTGGTACTATAAAAACTTCAAATGGAGATGATCTGGCTAATAAAATCATTTGCTACACACTGAATAAATTAAAAGCTGGCACATTTTAATTTTTGTGTTTTATGAATTTTATTCGAATTCTATAATGGAGTGAATAATAAATTTAATAGAAAGACTTATAAAAAAGGTATTTTTAGTTTGCAAATTCTATTTCTCTAAATTAAAAATATCCAAAGCTTTCTTCACACTTCCATGTTTAAGTAAAAGTTTCTTTGCCTGATTATAATCCTCTAAACCGGAATGCTTCATTAACATTTTAACTGCACGGTCAACAATTTTATCATTGATGAGTTTAACATTAACCATTTGATTATCTAGAACCCGTCCTAGTTTGATCATAGTTGTTGTACTGATCATATCAAAGATTATTTTTTGGGTGGTACCGCATTTCATTCGTGTACTTCCTGTAACAAATTCGGGCCCAGTAATCACTTCAACAGGGATATCTGCTTGTGCTGCAATTGGAGATTCCGGGTTACTAACAATGCATCCTGTACTGATCTGCTGTTTTTTACATGCTATTAATGCGGATAAAACAAATGGGGTAGTGCCACTTGCCGAGATACCTATAACAATATCTTTCGACGATACATTCTTACTTTGTAGCATGGACCATGCAGCAGTAATATCATCTTCTTTTTCTTCTTTTGCTTCAATCAAATGCTCTTTTCCTCCTGCAAGTATTACATTGAAAAGATCGGGTGAAACTCCATAAGTGGTTGGTAATTCAATCACGTCTAAAACAGATAATCGTCCACCACTGCCTGCACCAACATAAAATAAACGACCTCCATTTTCTAGTTTACTTACAATCGTATTAATTAAGGTATTTAATTGCGGCAAAGCCTTTTCTATAGCTAATGGTACCGATTGATCTTCCTTATTTAAGTTTCTAGTAAGTTCTTCAACCGACATTTTATCTAAATGATTGTAATTGGATGATTGTTCTGTAATTCTTGTCATGTTTATTTATAGCTTTTCTGTTTGATTTAGATCGATGTTTTTAACGTCCAATGATAAGTATTAATGATAAATAATTGCGCTTTTTCTATATATTTTTCAAGGTAATTATGCTGTTCATAGTAGAATTATAAACAGAAATTCATTTTGCTCGTATCCTTTCAATTTCATTAAAACTAATTCGCTATAAAAACCAGTTTTTAATTTTTTTAATTGCAAAATTTTATGAATCAGCAGCGTTTAGTGAACAATACTGAATTTGCATAAAATAATTTATCTCGTGTACCTAACCGTGTAAATATCTTAACTTAGGTTTACTAATTTAAATTTCGTTAAAAACAATATGTCAAATTTTATTAACCGAAGAAAATTTGTAAGCAGTACTGCACTTTCTGCAGCTGGAATTTTGATGTCTGATCGCATTTTGGGAATGCATGATGCTAATGCTGCATTATATGCACCTGTTAAAGAAGAAGTAACATTAAAATATAACCTGATGAATGATGTAATGAAGTACAGAAAACTTGATTCGCATGTTCATGCCTATTTATTTGATGGTGGTCCTGAAGGGAATATCGCATTCGCTGATCGTCTTGGAATAGATAAAATGTTTATTTCTCTTCCAGCTTACCGCGGAGAGGGAACACCTCAAGAATTTAGATCCTTCAATGATTTAATGATTAAGTGTATGAAACAATATCCTGACAGGCTTATTGGTCAATTTACTGCCAATGCCATTTTTCAGAAAGAGTCACTTGAAGAAATAAAGCGTTGTGTGGATCTTGGTATGGTTGGATTAAAAGTATATACCCAATTAAAGATCAATGATCCTCTATTTTATCCGATTATAGAAAAAATGATTGATCTTAAAATGATCATTCATATGCACGCATACGCACAACTTGGTCTTGGTGGTTACAGAATGAAGTATGATGTCGGCATACGGCCGAATACTTCTATACCAGATGATTTCGTTGATATAGCTAAAAGATATCCGGAAGCTATGTTTCAATATGCTCATATTGGTGGCGGTGGCGACTGGGAATACGCCTGTAAATCATTTGTACATTATCCCAATATCTATGTAGATACATCAGGAAGCAATAATCCAGAAAATATGATTGATTCTGCTTTAAAACTATTAGGTGAAGATAGGTTGTTTTTTGGATCTGATAATTGTTATTATCAGAGTGTTGGCAAGATTTTGGCATCTAATCTGACAGAAAACCAGAAAAAGAAAGTCTTTTTTGATAATTACAATGAAGTTTTAAAAAAATCAGGAAGAAATGTTGATTGATATTAATGCATATGTAGGGAATTGGCCATTCCAGCAACTAAAGTATAATACTTGCGAAGCATTATATACAAGGATGAATAAATTTGGTGTGGATATTTCGGTGATTAGTAACCTGAACGGTATTTTTTATAAAAATACTCAATCCTCAAATGAAGAATTATTCGAAGAAATTCGATCAAATCGAAAGTTTAAAGACCGTTTTATTCCTTATGCCGTTATT
>CAMDQV010000148.1 GCA_945906015.1 Pedobacter schmidteae
ACTGCCAACCTATTCTCACATCGCCGGTACATGAATGGTGCTTCTACTAATCCTGATTTTCATGTGCTAAGTCATGCAGGAGCACAGGTTAAGGCAGCTTTGGATGCAACTATTAGTCTGGGTGGTGAAAACTACGTATTCTGGGGTGGTAGAGAAGGGTATATGAGTTTACTGAATACCAATATGAAACGTGAGCAGGAGCATTTAGCCCAATTCCTGCATCTGTCAAAAGATTATGCGCGTAAGCATGGTTTTAAAGGCACCTTCTTTATCGAACCTAAACCGTGCGAGCCAAGTAAGCACCAGTACGATTATGATGCTGCGACTGTGATCGCTTTTCTTCGTCAGTTCAATCTGATGGATGATTTTAAATTGAATATTGAGGTAAACCATGCCACGCTTGCAGGACATACCTTTCAGCATGAATTGCAGGTAAGTGCCGATGCAGGTTTATTAGGATCTATGGATGCCAATCGTGGCGATTACCAGAACGGATGGGATACAGACCAGTTTCCGAATAATATCAATGAACTGACCGAGGCCATGCTTGTGATCATTGAGGCCGGCGGTTTCCAGGGTGGAGGTATTAACTTTGATGCCAAGATTCGAAGAAACTCAACTGATCCTGCCGACTTATTTTATGCCCATATTGGTGGTATGGATAATTTTGCACGCGCTTTGATCGCTGCAGATAATATTCTGAATAAATCTGATTATAAAAAAGTACGTACAGAGCGCTATGCATCATTTGATTCTGGAAAAGGAAAAGACTTTGAAGCCGGCAAACTGATTTTGGAAGATTTGAGAGCTTTTGCCATAGAAAAGGGTGAGCCAGAAGTTAAAAGTGGAAAGCAGGAGTATCTTGAAAATGTGGTGAACAGGTATATTTAGAATTAATGAGCAAAATCCCCTTTCAAACTATTGACTGGTCTGCGATTAAAAAAACTGAACATATCGGAGAAACCGGGACCTCTTTTTGGCAAACTATGCAGTTTCTTGGATTGCGAATCCGCTTGGTGGAATATTCGGAAGGGTATTTAGCAGACCACTGGTGCCAAAAAGGACATATTGTACATTGCTTGGAAGGAGAGTTTGTTTCTGAGCTGATCAGCGGTGAGCGCATAAAATTGGGAAAGGGAGAAACATATGTGGTTTCGGATGAGCTGAGTACGCATCGCTCTATGACTAAAAGTGGAGTTAAATTGCTTATAGTAGATGGTGATTTTTTGAGCTTGGATTAAAATAATTTATAGGTGACTTCCTTAACTCTAAAATCAGTCTTTGTATTTATTGAATCATTCAAGACTGAATTTTACCGTTTACTAAATTATTATATCCTTTTAAAATTTTTCTTTCGCCCTTTGCTAAGCTATTATAAGATTTATTGAGGAAATAGTTTGTTTCCTTAATAAGAAACTTTTAGCTTTGAATAATGATTTTCAGAAGTCAAAATTTGATATTGAATTTTTGGAAGGAGCAGTTGAATTTCTTGAACATTTGGATGAGAAGGTAAGGGATAAGATAATTTACAATATCACGAAGGCAAGATATTCAACTGATAAGGAGCTTTTTAAAAAGCTAAACGGAGATATTTGGGAGTTTAGAACTTATTATAAGAGTGCTCATTACAGACTTTTTGCATTTTGGGACAAGCGTTCGGAAGCTGAAACTCTGATTATTGCTACCCACGGTTTAATTAAGAAATCAGGAAAAACACCTCAAGCTGATCTGGATAAAGCAACCCGCCTTAGAAAATTATATTTGACACTCAATGTGCCCTAAAAATGAGTAATAAAAAATTGAAAACTTTTTCTCTGAAAGAAATAACCGATCAACATATTGGTGTAGTTGGAACATCAAAGCGCGAAATTTTCGATAATGAATTACGACTTGATTTGCTTGGCGAAGCCATCAGGCAAGCACGTCTAGACCGGAAACTTACGCAGCAAGAATTGGGAAGACTTGTTGGTGTTCAAAAGGCTCAGATATCCAAGCTGGAAAATAGTCTTACTGATGCCAGGGTTGAAACAATCCTCAAAGTCTTCAAAGCCCTTAACGCAAAGATTAGTTTTAGTGTTGAAATGAATAGCTAATGATTACAAAATGACATTTAAGCATATATGTATACTTAAGATAAAATTGGAGAAATCTTAGAAGAACCACCACCTTTAATTCTCCTGGCATCGGTGGAAACTAGGTTTCTAAAGAATTCAATTTTACTTTTGCTAGCACATCGCATATACTTCTCAAAACTCATCGAATAAGTTAATTATGTCTCATTTAATGAAAATTACAAATCGGCTAAAGGCTGAATTTCGTTAAGACCCCTGTTCCATCCTCAATCTCAACCACATAAGCTAGCATTTCAGTACCTGTTTTGGCATGGTATGTATCACCTACTTTTTTAATGAGTGCTTCAACCGCTTCGGTTTTTACCAGGTTAATGGTACAGCCTCCAAAACCTCCGCCCATCATGCGGGCGCCGATCACATCGGGATGGTTTTTAACTAGATCAACCAAAAGATCCAGCTCCTGGCAACTTACCTCATATAAATCTTTCAATCCGGCATGAGTTTCAAACATGCGTTTACCAAACGCTTGCATGTTATTGTTTTCTAGATCATTACAAGAATTGAGCAGTCTCTGGATCTCTGCCACAATAAAGCTGCATCGGTTATAAACAATCTCGCTAACCGGCTTAACAAATTTCAATAACATTTCTTCTGAGGCATCCCGTAAACTTAAAACTTCTGGATGGACATCCTGAATTAATTTTACCCCTATTTCGCATTGTTCTCTACGTTCATTATAAGCTGATGAGGCAAGAGAATGCTTTACGCGGGTATCAAACAATACGATTTTGAGCTTATCGGCATGAAAAGGAACGTAGGCATATTCCAGACTGCGGCAATCAAGGCGGATGAGGTAATCTTTTTTACCAAACATGCTGGCAAATTGATCCATGATGCCGCACTTTACCCCAACAAACTCATTTTCTGCCGCCTGAGCCAAGCGCACAAGCGCCATGTTTTCAATGTGGAGATTAAAAATGCTGTTCAGTGCATACGCCGTTGCACACTCAAGTGCGGCCGATGATGAGAGCCCGGCGCCTGGAGGAATATCCCCGCCAAACACAATATTAAAGCCATGATCAAGGGAATAATTTTTATGGATCTGTTCTACAACTCCTAAAAGATAGTCTGGCCACAGTTTACCGCTGCGTTTTATAGAATCAAGATTAGTTTGATAATCATCTTGATAATCAAGGGAATATAGGCTGATTATTCGATCTTTACGCACATGAATACCCAGATAGATCGACTTATTGATCGCTGCCGGCAGTACAAATCCCATATTGTAATCAGTATGCTCTCCAATTAGATTGATCCTGCCTGGTGAACGGATGATGAGGGCTTCCTGCCCAAAGAGTTGCTGGAATTTTATGCGGATTGTTGTTGGGTAATTGGGAATATCGTGAATCATTTGTTCTATGTTGTTCTTTTTCAAACATCCTGATTTATTTGGAATTTTTCATCGATAAGTTTTTAATTTTTGTAGAACTGGGCTGTAGATAAATTTGAACTATAATAAGAATCGCTCTTAATTTTTCTAAGAAAAATTCAAATAATGTCTGGATTGGAAGGTGCTAGATTTTAGCTGTCAAACATTAAAATAAGTATATTACCCCCATATAGCAATAATTCCTATTTTAAGTGTTAATTATATTTAATTTTGATAGACACCTTTAGAAGCACATAGATGAAATACATACTTAAAATTTTTTCATTTTTTTTGTTGATGTGTCCGGTTTTGTGTTTTGCACAACAAGATACTTTTACCATCAGCGGAACAGTGAATAGCCTTGAAATAAAAACCCTTTACTTTACGCAAACCACATTTTATAGCACTAACCAGAAAGGGAATGTTCAAAAAATTGATGTATTAGACGGTAAATTCAGCATCAAAGGGATGATCGATGAACCCCTGCCTGCATTTCTTTCACTAGTTGAAGATTATAAAAAAATTGGTACTCAGCCCAAACAGTTCATCCTCGACAAGGGTATAATTTCCGTTGAAATTAGCTCCGATCTCGCCAGTGCTTTAGTAAAAGGTTCAAAGGCTCAGGATGATCTTGTTCAATACAATATCGAACAGGCTCCGTATTCTACGAAGATAAATGACATCAATAATGAGGCGCAAAGGCTATCCACGATTGGAATTGCAGCTGACTCCATTGGCCGACTGTTTCGCATACCTTTCCGTGATGCAAGCAGAGCGTTGGCAGATTTTCAACGGAAATTCGTTCAAAAGAATTCTTCTGCCTTTATTTCCTTATTGCTGATTCCAAATATTGCTGGATCTACCAATAATTATATTGAGGCCGACAGTCTGATCTCGGCACTTACTGATAATATTGAATCAAGCGCTACCGCAAAATCCATTCGGGGATACCTAGTTAGTCAGAAAAAAACTTCAATTGGTGCTCTGGCACCAGATTTTAGACTCGCAGATACTTCAGGAAATAAAATTGCTTTATCTGATCTAAAGGGGAAATATGTACTTCTTGATTTCTGGGCTGCTTGGTGTGGGCCTTGCAGGCAAGAAAACCCCAATGTGGTACAGGCTTTCAAGACCTATAAGAATGATGGGTTTACCGTCTTTGGCGTCTCCCTCGATAGGGAAAAAAGGAGCTGGCTAAAGGCTATTAATGATGATAATTTGCAATGGCAACATGTTTCCGATCTCAAATACTGGGGCAGTGAAGCCGCCATATTGTATGGGATCACCAGTATCCCGCGTAATTTTTTACTGAATCCCAGTGGCAAAATTATCGGGCGCGATCTGCGCGGGCAAGATCTTTTGGATAAACTGGAAGAGCTATTTCCAGCTAAGAAAATAAATTAGTTTCTAGGACATATCCATCAGGTCGATGCCAATATCTGCACGGAAATAAAGGCCGTCAAAGTAGATCCTTCCTGCATCAGCAGTGGCATTCTGAACAGCATCAAACAGGTTATCCTGAAGTGAGGTGATGGCAATAACCCTGCCTCCATTGGTTTTGATTACCCCATTATCAAGTTCTGTTCCTGCATGAAAAGCTATGGAATGTCTCAAATTTTCAATGCCTGTGATGGTTTTCCCTTTGGCATATTCACCTGGATATCCGCCGGCAACAATCATAACTGTTGCAGCCGTTTTTGAGGATATCTTTAATTCTTTTTCAGACAGATTTTCATTGGCAACACCTAAAAAAAGATCGATTAAGTCGCTTTCAATTCTTGGGATCACACTTTCAGTTTCTGGATCGCCCATGCGCACATTGTATTCAATCACGTAAGGTTCTCTTCCCTGAGCAGTATCTGTGGCCATCAGGCCTATAAAAATGAATCCTTTATAAGGAATAGTATCTTTTTTCAATCCCTCAACCGTAGGAATGATCACCCGGTCTTCAACTTTTTTCATGAACTCAGCATCGGCAAAAGAAACAGGCGAAATAGATCCCATTCCGCCGGTATTCAAGCCGGTATCGCCCTCTCCAATACGCTTATAATCTTTTGCTTCAGGCAATATTTTATAGCTTATACCATCGGTTAACACAAACACAGAAAGTTCAATTCCGGTTAAAAACTCTTCAATAACCACGGTGCTACTGGATTCTCCAAATTTAGCATCGTAAATCATGGCTTTTAATTCTGCTT